>CAZEUK010000063.1:0-6755 GCA_964514535.1 uncultured Aquificales bacterium | reverse complement strand
TATATTCAAAAATTATGAAGATAAGCTTGTAGAAATAGAACTGTGATTTCCTCCACATATTTAAATGAGAGGCTTCATAGTTGTATAAATCAATACAAATCTTTAGCTTAAACAAAATTAGTATCAATTTTAAAATTAGCTTTAATTAGTTTTATCTAAAAATTTATTATTACTTTTATTTCTATTTTCTTAAAGGATTGACTTAAGTCAATGTAGCTATTTCCCCAATTAATTAACTTAAGACAAGAAGATTTAGACATTTTTAGATTTTAACGGTATGTTCCCTTTAACTGAAATGGAGGATAGAAAGATTATGATGGAAATCGGCTCATGGTTATGGAAGTTATCCTTAATATTTCATATAGTCTCTAATGCTGTCTTTTTAGGAATTACTTTTGTCTTTACGATAGGTAATAAAGAGATTTTAATTGAAAAAATAGCAAAAAGGTATTTAAAAATAGCTTTTATTCTTGTTTTGATAACAGGTATCAGCGGTATATTACTCCTGTCTATTCTCAGTATGTCAGGTATGGACGATTTAACATCAAATCCCATTGGTCAAAGTGTGTTAGTTATGCTCCTAGGTTATTCAATAGTACTTTTTGTTATCTCGTTGGCTCTTATATACAAAGGGGAGGAAGAGAGAATATATAAGAGACTTTTTGGGATTATGTTTTTTAACTATCTGTTTGTTTATATAGTTCAAGCATATTTAACAAAATAGGAGGAAGTCAAAATGACTAAATTAATGGATCAAACCACTAAAAAATGGTTTCTTATATTTACAATAGCTACAATTGTAGCTGTAGGTTTGTTTACTGCTTTTACCGTTAAACAGATTAAGGAAGTTCCTCCTATTCCTCAGGAAGTAAGAGGTACTAAAACTCTCTATACTTACAACGATATAGTTCAAGGGAAAGCCTACTTTCAAAAATATGTTTTAATGGATCAAGGAACACTCTTAGGGAACGGAGCTTATATAGGTCCTGATTATACGGCGTGGATACTTCACGAAAAGATAGTTAAACTGCAGGATATTTACGCTCAGGAAGAGTACGGCAAAAACTATGTAGAGTTAACAAAGGATGAAAAGGCTAGAGTTGATTATCTCGTAAAGGAAGATGTTAGAAAAAAATCTATTTTAAAGGAAGGTATTACTCAGATTACACCTGAACATGAAAAAGCATGGCTTCAAGTAAAGGAAAAGCTTGTTGATTATTTAGTTAATGGAAATCCTCAATATGCTATGGTAGGGGGTATTATCAAACCTGAAGAAGCTGAAAAAATGGCGGCTTTTATAGATTGGACAACGTTAGTTGCTGTGACACCTAGACCAAATGCTAAATCTGGCGAGGAAGTGTCATTTATAAAATCTTTGGGAGAACCTTTAACGGTAGATGAAAATCTAAATATGTATCCTACATATACCAATAACTGGCCTCCTGAACCTGCTATAGGATTAAATGCTACATATTCATCTCTATTTTGGTCAATTGTGGCGTTTATGGCTTGCTGGACTTTAACTATAGTTGTAATGTGGGCATTTTATGATTACTTCCTAAAATTTGATAATGAAAAGGAATACTCACCTGCTCTTAATATTACAAGATTAACTCCTCTACAAGAAAAGGTTATAAAATTCGTTCCATTAGTTCCTCTATTCTTTGTATTACAAACACTTCTAGGTGGTTATATGGCTCACCTATTTGCAGACCCTTCCCATAACTGGATTATTCCACAATCTTTACTTCCATTTAACGTAGCTAGAGAATTCCATTTGAACCTTGCTGTTTTATGGATAGCTATAGGTTGGCTAGCAGGTGGATTATTTGTTGCTCCTCTAGCTTCCGGTGGTAAAGATTTCAAATTCCCTATAGCTGTAGATATTCTCTGGATAGCTTTACTTATAGTTGGTGGCGGTGGCTTAATTGGTATGTGGTTAGGTGCTTTAGGAAAATTACCTGATGAGTTATGGTTCTGGTTAGGTTCTGAAGGTAGAGAATATATAGAATTAGGGAGAATTTGGGATATAGGTTTAGTGGTAGGTTTAGTCTTATGGTTTGCAATAGTCTTCTTTACTGTAAGACAGGCTGAGAAGATTACACCACCTTTAGCTATGATGATATGGTCAGCTTTTGCCATAGCTGTGCTATACATAGCAGGAATGTTACCTTTACACAAAATAATTCCTAACTTCACAATTGACGATTATTTTAGATGGTGGGTTGTTCACCTATGGGTTGAAAATACCTTTGAATTATTTGCAGCAGGAACTTTAGCATTTTTAACAGTAGCTTTAGGCTTAGTAAGTGCAAGATTTGCAACAATTATGATGTTCTTTGAAGCATTCCTTATAGTTGCAGCTGGAACAATAGGAACAGGACATCACTACTTCTGGATGGGTGAAAATGAATTCTGGATTGCTTGGGGTGGTGTACTATCATCTCTAGAACCTTTACCATTGGTTATTCTAATGATTGAAGCAACTAAAGAGTATCTACATATCAATAAAAAAGGTGAAGCGTTCCCATTTAGAATGGCTTTCCTATGGTTAGCAGGTTCAGCTTTCTTAAACTGGCTAGGTGCAGGATTTTACGGTATGTTAATAAACTTACCAATTGTAAACTACTATGAACACGGAACTTACTTTGGAATGGCTCACGGTCATGTAGCTCTATTAGGTGCATTTGGATACATTTCTATAGCGTTCCTATACTTCATAGCAAGGGCTAACGCTTTAGCTAAGGGATTACACTGGGACGAAAAAATATCAAACTTGGCATTCTGGTTAACTACAGGCGGTATATTCCTGTTTGCTATCCCAGTTTTAGTAATAGGTGAAAAACAAATGGAATGGGCTTACAATTACGGATACTGGGTTGCAAGAACAAGGGAAGTTTTAGAAGGTATGGGCTTCTGGTTATGGATAAGATTAATCCCAGATATGATGATTGTAGCAGGTGCAATACTAATATTGGTAGACCTTGTTTACAAACTATATCTATCAAGAAGGGAAGCTACAACTGCAGTAACTGCTTAGTGTATTGTCCCCCATTTAGGGGGATTTCATTTATTTTTTACTAGTAAGCGCCAATTTAGAAATTAAATTCAGTTAATTTATTTTCATTGGCTAAAATGAGGGCTTACAATTAAATTAATACTTAAAACTATTAAATGATGGCAGCTTAAATCAACGAATTGACAATTCCCAAAGTTCCACAAAATAGATTAAAAGATAAAAAATTAATGTTTATTCTATATAAATAATAGCTACTGCTGTTGAAAATTTTTTCTCGTGGGAGATAGATACATTTATATTAAAATTTTTATCAATTTTTTTATGTAAAATAACCGTAGCAGGTTTATTCTCTTTTCCTAAAACCTCTATCTTCTTAAAAGATATTCCTTCTTCAAATGCTTGATAAAATGCTTTAAAAACAGCTTCTTTACAGGCAAATCTGGCAGATATACATGGTATAAAATCTTTTTTAGATAAACAGTACTCAATTTCTCTTTCGGTAAATATTTTATTTAAAAATTTATCTTTAAACTTTTTGTAAACTTTTTCAATCCTTTCATTTTCTACTATATCTATACCTGTGTATATCTCCATAATTTTTAATTCTCCGAATTAACTATTCTTAAATAACTTTTATACCTTTCTAAAGCTATTTCTCCCCTTTCTACTGCTTCCTTAACACCACATTGTGGCTCGTTTATGTGTAAACAGTTAGGATATTTACAACTGTATCTCAAAAACTCTCTAAAGTAATCTTTTACTTCCCTTTTATCCATAAAGTATAACGCATCAACATTTGAAAAACCGGGCGTATCTCCAACAAAAGAGTTATCGCCAAATGGAAAAAGTTTAACTCCTGTGGTTGTATGTCTTCCCCTTTTAAGCTTTCTACTTATATCCCTTGTTTCAAGCTCTACACCTATTAATTTAGATAGGATAGAACTTTTACCAACTCCAGATGCACCGGCAAAAACTGATATAGTTCCAGATAGATAATCCTTTAAATTTTGAATACCTTCACCAGTATTCGCACTTACCTTTAAAACGTCATAGCCTGCATTTATATATATATCAACCCATTTATTTAATTCTTTTAATCCTTCATTATCTAAAAGGTCTATTTTATTAAAAACTATTATTGGGTCTGATTTTAAATACTCGTAAACTGCTAATAGATTGTCTATTAGAAAGTTATCAAAATCTGGAAACTTTATAGTTGCCACTATCATAACTTTATCTACATTTGCAACAGGTGGACGCTTTAAAAAATTTTTCCTTTCTTCCACCTCCTCTATTGTAAATGTATTTTTATCTACAATCTCACCTAAAACGTAATCTCCTGCGTATATTTTGGTCTTTTTTAGAACCTTTTTCCTAGGGAAACCTCTGTATATCTCTCCACTTTCCAGTATATATACACCTATCATTTGGGCTTCTCTATCTACTACTAAACCCCTTTTCATTGTTTAACTACCTCTCTTTTTTCTATTTAAAGGGTATCCTAACTCTTCTCTATGTTTAACAAATGCTTTTGCACACTCTCTAGCCAAATTCCTAACCCTAGCAACAAATCTAGCTCTTTCGTTTACAGATAATGCCCTTCTTGCTAACAACAAATTAAAAATATGGGAACATTTCAAGGCATAATCGTAAGCAGGAATAGGTAAATTTTTCTGAATTAATCTAAATCCTTCTTCTTCATACATATCAAAGGTTTTAAATAACATATCAACATTAGCTTCCTCAAAGTTGTATATAGACCATTGTCTTTCTGCTTCTTTGTAAATATCTCCGTAAGTTAATCCTTCTGCCCATACAATATCGTAAACACTCTCAACATTCTGTAAAAATGTTGCTATTCTCTCTAATCCGTAGGTTATCTCAACACTTATAACAGGTAAATCTAAACTTCCTACCTGTTGGAAGTATGTAAACTGTGTTATTTCCATACCATCAAGCCAAACTTCCCAACCTAATCCCCAAGCACCTAAGGTTGGACTTTCCCAGTCATCTTCAACAAATCTAACGTCGTGTTCTGTTAAATCAATACCTAACGCTTCTAAACTTTCTAGATATATCTCCTGTGGATTTTCAGGGGCAGGTTTTAGTATTACTTGAAATTGATAATAGTGTTGTAATCTATTCGGATTTTCGCCGTATCTACCATCTTGGGGTCTTCTAGATGGTTCAACATAACAGACGTTCCATTCTTCAGGTCCTAAAGTTCTTAAAAATGTTGCAGGGTTCATCGTTCCTGCACCTACTTCTATATCGTATGGTTGCCATAAAATGCAACCTTTATCTGTCCAAAATCTCTGTAAAGTTTGTATTATTTCTTGAAATGTTAAAAATTTTCCTGACATATACCTATTACCCCAATTTTAAATTAGAATTTAGTACATAATTTTATCTTAAATTTTATTTAATTTTATATTCATTCAATTTATTACTTAATCTTGCCAATATTTTATTTAATTAGATTTTTAAGTTAAACTTTTTATCAAACTTTAAAACCTTTAGGTAAAAAAGTGGATTTAAAGGCTAAAGACGAAAAATTTATGGATTTGGCTTTAAAGCTAGCTGAAGAGAGGAAAGGGCTTACACATCCTAATCCAACAGTTGGGGCTGTTATAGAAAAAAATGGGGAGATTTTAGGAATTGGCATTCATAAAAAAGCAGGTAGCCCCCACGCAGAAAGGGAAGCTATAGCCGATGCTTTGAAAAGAGGAAAGGATATAAAAGGGGCTACTATGTATATTACCTTAGAGCCTTGTTGTCATTACGGTAGAACTCCTCCTTGTACTGATGCAATTATTGATAACAGGATAAAAAGGGTGGTTATTGCAACATTAGACCCTAACCCACTTGTAAGTGGAAAGGGAGTGGAAATATTAAAAGAAAATGGGATAGATGTGGAAATAGGCATTTTAGAAGATAAAGCTAAGAAATTAAATGAAGATTTTTTTGTATATATAAAAGAAAATAGACCTTTTGTTAATCTAAAATCTGCAGAAAGTCTAGACGGTAAAATTGCCACTAGGACAGGTCATTCAAAATGGATAACAGGATTAGAGGCTAGGAAATATGCCCATTTACTCAGAAAGTATGCTTCTGCTGTTATGATAGGAGTTAACACTGCAATAAGGGACAATCCAGAGCTTACAGTTAGGTATGTAGAAACGGAAAAACAGCCATTAAGAGTTTTAATTGATAAATATTTAATGACACCTTTAAATTATAAAATTTTTAACGATAAAGCTAAAACTGTTGTATTTACATCTGATAGGGCAGATAGGAAAAAATTAAAAGTTTTAGAAGAAAAAGATAATATAAAAGTAGTTATACTGCCTTTAAATAGAGGTAAGTTTAATATAGAGGATATTTTACAACAATTGTACAAAATGGATGTTATTCATATATTAGTTGAAGGTGGTAGAGGTCTTTTTACCGAATTTTTTAGAAAAGGTTTATACGATAAACTATCTCTGTTTTTAGCACCTAAAATATTGGGAGAGGATGGCTTGGATATTGTAGGGGCTTTAGGAATTAATAACGTATATGAAGCCCCTTCATTCAGAATAGAGGATATAAAAAAGCTGGGAGAGGATATATTTTTAGAACTTTATCCAAAACAAAAAGGAGTAAAGAAAGATGGTTAAAACTTGGGAAGAATTAAAAAACGCAATACAAAATTTAAAGAAGGCCTATAAGCTGATTGACCGTTCAAATTTAACCA
>CAZEUK010000062.1:0-6778 GCA_964514535.1 uncultured Aquificales bacterium | reverse complement strand
AGGGACAGCATTCATAATAACACTTGAAGGATAAGATGCCTTCCCACCGGGAACGTATAATCCAACCTTTTCTATAGGGATTACCTTTTGTCCTAAAAGTAAACCTTCTTCTTCTAAAAAGAAAGATTTTTCAATTTGGGCTGTATGGAAAGTTTTAACTCTCTCAAAGGCAATTTGTAAGGCTTTTCTTACATTTTCTTCTATTTCGTTATAGGCTTTTTCAAGCTCATTTTCAGGTATTTTAAACTGTTCAGGAGATAGTTTAACTTTATCAAACTTCTCTGTATATTCAATAACAGCTTTATCTCCATTCTCTTTAACATCCTTTAAAATCTGCTTAACTGTTTTCTCAAACTCTTCAATATCAGCTTCAGACCTACTGATTAATACCTTTAAAGCTTCATTTTTTTCAAATTTTTCATCAACAACCTTAAATATCTTCATTTTAAACCCCTTTTCAATTAGATTTATTTATTAGATTGGGGAGGAGGAAATATTGAGAAGGAAAATTGATTGGTTGATATTTTTCTCTTATCTTTTTATTGTTTATTCTTCCCTCTTTTACGGTAAAGAAATAGCAAAATCTGTCTATAAAGCACTTGGTTATCATTACTATAGCTACTTAATCTCCCTTATTTCTATAATAGGCATACTGTTAATACTAAGTATATTGAAAAGTAATTATACATTTTTTGAGCTGTTATTTATAGTATTAATTATCATAGTAAACAGTATATCCTATTTTATGACGTCTTTTCCTACAGATAGACTTCATCTTCTAGAGTATATGTTATTAGGGGTTCTTCTTTTCAGAGCGTTAGATAATGAAAATATAAAAAGGGACAATATGAAAATTATCTTATCCTTTATAATCATTATGGCAATAGCTGTTGAAGATGAAATATTACAAAGTTATTTACCTAATAGAGATGCTCAAATAGAAGATATTCTAAGAGATTGTATTGGTGGTTTATCCGGTGTTTTTATTGGTTATATAAGTAGAAAAAAGAAAGAAGGAAGAAAACAGATTTAATGTGCTTTTCCTGATATAAATGATGGGTCTCTAGGTGGTAATTCTTCAACCCAAGTCATTAACTCTTCTTTACATTCAGGTAATCTTACCTGTCTGCATGTATCAACACAGTTTCCACACACTATACAAGCTTGAATACCTTTGTAAAAATCATTTATATATGCCATTCTTCTAGGGTCTAGAGCCATAGGACAGTTTTTAATACACTCTCTACAACTTCCACAATCTTTTAAATCAAACTGTGGTTTCATAGTTGGTTTAAATTTATGATGGTAAGGTGTTATCTTCTGGTATATACCTGTAGGACAGAATGTTCTACACCATCTTTTACCTATGTAAAGCTCAAAGTAAACTACAGCTAAAGCGGCTAAAAATGTAAACCACATACCTGCAAATGTTGGGTTTGTATAGTAGAAGAAAACTCTTAAGTCTGTAACCCAGTTAAAGAATAGTAATAGGAATAAAATAGAGGTTATCAAAGTTATAACTGCGTATAAAATGTGTTGTCCTTTTGTACTTCTTACATGTAAAAACTTTCTTCTTAAATTTTCCTGTAGTTCTGCTATAAAACCTCCCGGACATATCCAGCCACAGAAAACTCTACCGTTTATAAGGTTCATAACTATAACCAGTATTGCAAAAAATCCTGCTGCAAATATTACAGGTGCTAAACCGTCTTCAACTGATACCCTTTCTCCAAATATCCAAGCCTCATTATGTGCCAAATCTATCTTTGCAATTTTAAAGGTAGGTATTATTATAAGGGCTATGATAACAACTAAATAGACAATATTACGTAAGATAGTAAATTTATGTGTCTCCCAATAGGAAGGCTGTTTACAACTTGTTGCTGTTTGCATCTTGAACCTCCATAAAATTTTAAGTAAGCCTTAACTAACTAGTTTATAATAAAAACCTTGCAAAGCCAATTTCTTTTTTACACCTTTTGATATTGCAGTATCTAAGATTTTTAGTTCTTTTGTAAATCTGTCGTATAGCTCTACAGGAATATTTCCCTTTAAAGTTTTTATGTTCATTATTCTATCTAGAATAGTTAATATAATTCTTATATCTGTATAATCAAGCTTATCCATTAATTCTGAAAGTTTAATAATTCCTTCAATATGGCTAACCTTTGACACAAATAGATTGTATAAATCTTTAGCGTAGTTAAAAAGAAAAGGTTTTTCTATAACCTTAATTGGTATACATAAGCTACCTTCAGATATACTAACTAACGTATTTATATCTAGATTTTTAACTCCCTTCATTCTTAAAATAGTTTTTATATCTTCCTTTGAAAGTGGAGAAAATTTTATTTTTAAAACCCTTGATAGAATTGTAGGTAATATTTTTGCAGGATTTGAAGTAGTTAAAATAATCAATGTTTTGCTCGGGGGCTCTTCAAGTGTTTTTAATAGACTGTTAGAAGCCTCAATATTCATCTTCTCTGCATTTTCTATAATTACGACTTTACCGATTTTAGATTTTAATCTTAAAAACTGGATAATATCCCTTATCTGCTCTATTTTTATATCTTTTCCCTCTTCGGAAGAAACAATTTTTATAAATGGGTGTGTTGTTAAATCTTTTTTTCCTTCATAAATAGATAAAATTGTGTTGTTAACAAGTTTACAGCTCTTACACTCCCCACAGCCGAGATTGTATTCTGTCTCACATAAGAAAGATTTTGCAGTTTGTAAGGCAACGGCTTTCTTTCCTATACAGTCCTTACCTTCAAAAAGAAATGAGTAAGATGAATAATTTTTATCTAAATATCTCTTTATTAACTCCTTTTCCCTTTCATGTCCTAAAATCTTCAAGATTATCCCCGAACAGATTTAGGATTTTTGATATAAAGGAAATATTATTCCATTAATTTGAATTTGTTCTTGCCCTCTCTATTGAATAGCCACTAAAACCAAATATACCTTTACCTTCTCTTTTATCATCTTCTCTCTTATTTTCGTTATCGTTAGGAATTGTAAATATACTCTGTAATCTTTTTAAAGTTTGCTCCTCGTCTAAGAACAGTATAGGAACTCTTTTAAAAGGAGTTTCATACACCACTTTAATATAGATATTTTTAATAGGTCTAACAGTTAAATCAAACTTAACACTGTTGTTATAGCCACTTATCCACACTTCCTTAGTGTCCTCATCCATATAAAACTGAAAATCCCTTTCTGTTGAAAGTGTTTTTAGAAAATCAATAATCTTTTCCATAGAAACCTCTCTTTTATCTATCTTTTCTTTAGATAATTTTCTAAACTGTTAAGTATCAGTTTAATATGGGAATGGTAGGTTTTAAAGCTAATTCTGTTAACTAACAGTTTTGCTGAGGAAGTTCTAACAAAATCTATTTCTACCAATCCGTTCTCCCTTAAAGTCCTTCCAGTTTGAACAACATCAACTATAAAATCAGCTAAACCTAATAACGGTGCTAACTCAACAGAACCGTAAAGCTCTATAACCTGAACTCTTATACCTTTATCTGCAAAAAAGTTTTTTGTTATCTTAGGATACTTTGTAGCAATCTTTAAAAATGTTGGATTGGAAAAGTATTTATTCTTGTCTGAAGGTTTTCCAGCAACACATATTTTACACACACCTATACCTAAATCTAATGGTATATAAACCTCTGGCTCTTGCTCTAAGATAACATCGTCTCCAGCAACTCCTATATCTGCAACACCATACTGAACGTATGTTGGAACATCTTTGGCTCTAACAATTAAAAATCTAAAATTTTCATCTTCAATAATTAACTTTCTACTTTTTTGAGATATATCTTTTTTTATCAGATTTGCCTTTTTGAATATATCTATTGTCTCATCAAAAAGTCTTCCTTTTGGTAAGGCTACAGTTATTTTTTTATTCATTAGTTATCCTTCCATCTATAAAAGGAATACTTATCCATAACTCCTCAAGCTCTTCCCCTTTCTTTATATCAACCTCTATCTTATCCGCATCAAATTGTGGATATTTTTTAAAAACTTCAATTAAATCATTCTTTAATCTTTCAGGGAAGTTAGTCGGAAGACCTTTCCTTTCGTAAGTTAAAACCATCATAAGTCTTTCTTTAGCTACCTCTGAAGATTTCTTTCTTTTAAAAATTTCCCAAAAAGACATTAACTACCTCCCAAATAACCAACTTAGGAAACCTTTTTTCTCTTCAAGCTCCGTAAATGGAATGTTTTCGCCTTCCAATCTTCTAGCCACATTTTTTAATGCTTTGGCAGAAGGAAACTTCTCATGTAAAACTATAGGCTCACCTTTATTTGTAAAATCAACCATTTTTTCTTCATCAGGAATTATTCCTATCTTTGGTATGTGTAATATCTGTTCTATATCCTCAACTGATAACATCTCTCCTTTTTTCACCTGATTTAGTTTAATCCTGTTTATTACCAGTTTTATATCTTCTTTATCCATAGCTTCCAATAAACCTATAATTCTGTCGGCGTCCCTAACTGCTGACACCTCAGGATTTGTAACAACTATAACTTCCTCAGCAGGTGCAGATGCGGTTTTAAATCCACCTTCAATACCTGCAGGGGAGTCAATAAGGATATAATCAAACTTATCTTTAACTGTCTCAACTAGCTCTACCATTTGGTGAGGTT
The DNA here is from genome assembly GCA_964514535.1 of uncultured Aquificales bacterium. GTDB lineage: Bacteria > Aquificota > Aquificia > Aquificales > Hydrogenothermaceae > QNZC01. The sequence goes on along the minus strand of CAZEUK010000062.1, from coordinate 2,119 downwards.
TCATAACATCTTTATCTTTAGTTTGGGCAGCTGGTAGTAGATACAAAGGTAAGCCTCTTTTATCCTTAACAAATGCCTTCTCAACAGGTACTCTCCCTTCTATAACATCCACAATGTCGTAAACTATCCTATTTTCTAAACCTAATATCATATCTAAATTTCTTAAACCTATATCTGCATCTATGGCTAAAACTTTTCTTCCTAACTGGGCTAAAGCTGTAGATACATTTGCAGTTATAGTTGTTTTACCAACTCCCCCTTTTCCTGATGTTATAACGATTACTCTAGCAGACATAAACCTTTACCTCAATTATATTCTCTCTACATAAATTTTATTATCTTTAACATAAGCTCTTTCTGGATATTCAGGTAGTTCAATCTTTTCATCATCAGGAGACCTTGTGTAATAATGGGCTATTCTTAGTTGTTGTGGGATTAGTTTTAAAGCTACAATTTGGGCATCTTCATTTCCATCAGCTCCTGCATGTGCTACTCCCCTTAAAGCTCCCATAACTATAATATTTCCGGATGCAACTATATAAGCGTCAGGATTTACATCTCCCAGTATTAAAATATCTCCTTTAAACTCTATCTTTTGACCACTTCTAACAGTTTTATTCACTATTTTTAAATTTTTATTCTGGTATTTTTTTTCTTCTTTCTTTTCCTTTCCTAATCTATAACTTAACAATTCAGTATTATGTTTTTTTAAAATATCTTCAACAGTCTTTTTTTCTTCATCAGACAGATTTAAGCCGTTTAAATCTAATATAGCCAAAGATGATTTAAAAAAGGCTGAGCTTAGCTTTTCTTCCAACTCCTTTAGATTTTCCTCAAAGGATAATTTTTCATCAAACGTTATTAGTAAGGCTGGGACGGTTATACCCTTAATTTTTATCCCCAAGTTAATTACCACTTTTTAAAAACTTGTTTCCTAATATTTTAACAACATATTGTAAAAATTTAATGATTAAATCTCTTTTTTAATGGGTCTTCCACACCTACAGATTTGAAAGCTTCATCTCTCTGTCTGCAGGTTGCACACTCACCACATGGCGGTAAAGTTCCTCTATAGCAGGAATAGGTTAACTCGTAAGGGACGTTAAGACTTAAACCTAACTTAACAATATCCGCTTTAGACATACCTAGGAATGGTGTGTAAACCTTTATTCTATTCTTTTTCTTTGCAACCATGATTGAACTGGCATTAATAACTGCCTCTGCTGAAGATGCAAACTCAGCTCTACAGTCTGGATAGGGACTGTCAACAGAGTGTATACCTAAACCTATGTTTTCTATCTCGTAAATATCACAGAAAGATGCAGCTATAGATATAAAGGTAAGATTTCTCATAGGAACGGTTGTTATAGGGGGAGAACTTTCAGGATACTCTTCAGAAGGTATATCTATACTTTCATCTGTTAATGCACTTCCTCCCAACTGTTTCAGATGTGGAATATCAACTATAATATGCCTCTTAACGTTAGCCAAACTAGATAGCTTTTTAGCAAAATCTAACTCTACTGAATGTTTCTGTCCATATTGGAAAGATATGGTATAAACATTCTTAAACTTTTGTTTTGCAAGCCACAAAAGTGTGGCACTGTCCATACCTCCAGATAAAAGAACGATAATATCTTCCTTCTTTTCTAACATTTTAACCTATTAAACCTAACCCTTTATTACCTTCAGGTAGTTTTTTCTCTCCTTCTTTTTTCTTTATTTTAGCTAACGGTTCTTTACCTCTTTTAGCTTTCAATGTACCTTCAACAGCCCCCTGATGTTCTATCATTATCTCGTTGTACTGTGCCTCTCCTATAAACTTACCACCTGTTAACACTTCCAAAACATTACAATCAACTTCCCCTTCAACAAAACCGCTTATAATCAGTTTATCTGCTTGAATTGTTCCTAATATCTTACCGCTTTTACCTACAGTTAATATCTGTTCACATATTATAGTCCCTTCTATCTCACCATCTACGTGGACTGAACCGCTAAACTTTAAATCTCCTTTGATAAATGAACCTTCACTGATTATCGCTGTTTTGCTGCTTTCGACCGGTAATTCCGGCTGATGACTTTTACCAAATAACCCCATCTTACTACCCTCACTTTT
>CAZEUK010000061.1:0-6930 GCA_964514535.1 uncultured Aquificales bacterium | reverse complement strand
AATAATGCAAAAAGAACAGCAAAAAATAAAACTGAGTAAATGTACATTTTTCTAAAATTTAACCAAAATATGTTAAAAAGGAAAGCTGATAAATTCCAAGAAAGAATAGTATCGTTATCAGCCATACTTTTCCATTTTTCTATATAGTAATCTGCATTAGTTTTTACAAATTCCCTAATCGTTTCTTCGTCAAACTCAGAAAACAATTTCTTTACAATCATAATTAATAACTATAATAATTATTTGATGAAACTGCAAATAGCATAAGGATTATTATTTCAATAGCTAGAAATATACCTATTAAGATAAATACAGCTAAAACTGATGTTCCTCCTTTTTGTAATGCTAATCTTTTCAAATCTTCAGGATTAGAAGATATTAAAGACAACTCTTTTAACTTTTTATAAGTATGCATCGCATATACATAATTTCCAAACATTCCAAATCCTATCCAAATCACCAATCCTGCAATAATATTTATTAAAGGTATTAGAGATAGTATTAAACCTACAATAAGTATAATAAGTGCATACACATACATTTTTCTGTAAACCATCCAATAGACACCAAAGAAAAATGCAGGCCAATTCCAAGAAATTTTAGAACCTGTTTCAGCCATTAATTTCCATTTGATGAGATAGTAATCAGAATTTTTTTGAACAAAGGATTTTATTGTTTCTTCGTCAAACTCTTCTAAGAGTTGTTTTGTAATCATCTATTATCTCCTTTTAATGTAATTTTCTATTTATTAAAATTATGTAATTTTCTTTGTTTTCCAATTTCAAAAATTAAAAAAAGTAAAAGCTCAAACGTTAAACTTTTCTTTTATAACTTTCTTTAGCTCTTCAATGGTTATATTTTCATTAACTCCCAATATTTCTAAAAACTTTCCTATAGTTATCCATTTCTTTAGTACCATTCCTTGAGTTATTAATTTCTCAAATGGTTCATCTATATCAATTAAGCCTATATCCCTTAAAAATTTTGTGAAAAATCTTGAGTATAAAAGGTGTAATACTGCATGTTCTATACCACCTATATAGACATCTACAGGCATCCAGTATTGAGCTTTCTCCTTATCAAACGGTTTTTTATCATTGTGGGGGTCTGTGTATCTTAGGAAGTACCAAGAACTATCAACGAAAGTGTCCATAGTATCTGTTTCTCTTTTAGCCTTACCTTTACACTTTGGACAGGTTGTATTTATAAAATCTTCATTTGTTTCTAATGGATTCCCTTGTCCTGTAAACTCAACATCTTCAGGTAGTTTTACAGGTAAATCTTCCTCCGGAACTGGAACAACTCCACATTTTTCACAATAAATTATAGGTATTGGTGTTCCCCAATATCTCTGTCTAGATATGTTCCAATCTCTTAATCTATAGTTTATTGTTTTCTTTCCAATTCCTCTTTTCTCCAATTCTTCAGTTATTTTCTCTCTAGCTTCTGATGATTTTAAACCGTCAAAACCATCAGAGTTTATTAAGATACCTTCCCCTGTGTATGCTTCTTTATCAAAATCCCAATCTTTATTTTCTGGTTTTATAACAGGAATAATCGGAAGGTTATACTTTTTAGCAAACTCGTAATCCCTTTCATCGTGGGCAGGGACAGCCATAATCGCACCTGTGCCGTATCCCCATAATATATAGTTAGCTACATATATAGGTATCTTTCTATTATTTAGAGGATTTATTGCGTATCTTCCAGTAAATACTCCTTCTTTTTCATCAATTATATTTCTATCTTTAGTTGACATAGATGTATATTTATTAACAAATTTTTTAACCTCTTCTTCATATTCTGTTCCTTCAGCTAGTTTTAAAGCTAAAGGGTGTTCCGGGGCAATTGCCATAAAAGTTGTTCCAAAGATAGTATCAGGCCTTGTTGTGAATATTTCTAATTCTTCATCTATTCCTTCTATCTTAAATCTGGCGGTAGCACCAACAGATTTACCTATCCAGTTTTTTTGCATAGTTAAAACTGCCTTAGGCCATTTGTCCTCAAGTTTTTTTAAATCTTCCAATAATTCCTCTGCGTATGCAGTTATTTTGACAAACCAAGAAGGTATCTCCTTTTGTACAACTGGAGTATCACATCTCCAACATTTACCCTCTATAACCTGCTCGTTAGCTAAAACTGTTTTATCGTTTGGACACCAATTTACAACAGCCGATTTTCTGTAAACTATTCCCTTCTCATACATTTTTAAGAATATCCACTGATTCCATCTGTAATACTCTGGGTCACAAGTTGCAATCTCTCTATCCCAATCATAAGAAAAACCAATTCTTTTCATTTCCTTTTTCATATACTCTATATTGTCATAAGTCCATTTGGCAGGATGAACACCACTCTTTATAGCGGCATTTTCTGCAGGCATACCAAAAGCGTCCCATCCCATAGGATGAAGAGTATTTTTACCTTTCATTCTATAAAATCTGTTTATAACGTCCCCTATTAAATAGTTTCTAACATGCCCCATATGTATTCTTCCGGAAGGATAGGGAAACATCTCTAAAGTGTAAAATTTTTCTTTAGATTTATCCTCTTCAGTTTTATAAATCTTTTTTTCTTCCCATTCCTTTAATAACTTTTCTTCTATCTCCTTAAAATTGTATTCCTTCGTCAAACTGTAAACCTCCTATCAGACAATTTTTTTCTGTCTTTTTTTCAATTTTATAGAGAAATTTATAATATCTATCCATTTTGATATTTCAACTACAATAAAGGTTAATAATGATGGAATTATTGAATAGAGAATTAAATTTTTATCAAGTCTTTCCAATCCTAAGATATGTGGGAAAAAGTAAAATCCAAATATTAAACTGCCTAAGGCTATAAGTATAACTAAAACTGTTAAAAGATTGTTTACTATATACTTAAAAGGATTTCTCAAGAAAGGCATATTGTTGCCGTATTGGAAGGCTAACACAATGTTTGTTAAAGCCAGAGAAAAGAACAAAATTGGAAGAATATATTTTTCCGATACAAAGAATAAAATGTATATTACTAAAGCTAAATTTAAACCTATTGCAAAAAGTGATGTGTTAATTATGTCTAGGATATGTGAAAAATTAAAAATAAATCTTTTTTTAGGAATATCTAAATATTTATTTTCAAATTTACTGAGTGGAATTCCTCTAGTTAAAGTGATAACTGTAAATAGTTTTAAACTTAACATCTGTAAAATTGTAAATAAGATTATGTTGTTATAAAAGTAAAAACTGGATATTAAAGCAGTGGATATTATAGAAGTGGATATTATATAACTTAATGAGTTTTTTACTTTTTTTCTTAACTCACTTGACATTTTAAATAAATCTGTAATCTTCGTTAAAGATAAATTCTCTACTACAACTGAAGAACTGTTTTTTAAAGCTTCATACGAGTTTTTATCAACTACACTTACGTCAGCCATACTGAAAAGATTAACATCTTCCACATATCTACCTGTGGTAAGAACAGATTTTCCTTTCCATTTAAGCAGTCTAGCAATTCTTTTTTTATCCTCTGAAGTTGCTTCTGCTATAACTGGACATCTCTCTATTAATTGATATAAATCTTTATCCTCATAATTTATCAGTTTTGAATGATTTAAAGATAAATCTCCGTTATTGTATAAACCTATCTCTTTAGCAAAGGCAACTGCCTCTTCCAGTTTGTCCTCAGTAAACATAATTATCTTTCTGTTAGACTGTTTAAGCTCTAAGATTTTGTCTATAACATCGTCCTTTGTTTTTACCTCAAAACCTACAAATCCAAGGAAGTTTAACTTAATATCTTTAATATCTTCAGGTTTTTTGTCTGTTTCCCCAAATCCAAAGGCTATAACTTTTAAACCTTTAGAACTTAACTCGTCAAACCATTCTAAAAATTTGTCATCTTTATTTTTAGATAAAAGCCATATTCCATCTATTGAACCTTTTGCAAATATGTAGTATTTATCTTTTAGCTTATGAATAGAAACTTCTACATCCAATTTTTTATCCTTAAACTCCTCTACCCTCTGATACTGATTTCTAGCAAGCTTCCAGTTAAACTTTTTTTGAGATAACCAATTAATCAAAGACAAATCTATAGGATTACCTTCCACATCAGTCGCATTATTACATAGAGCAGATGTTAACATCAAAAGGTATAGATTTGTTCCTCTATAATCACTTACTTTATAACTGTTATCAGTTAAAACCCCTTCTTTGTCTATCAGTAGATACTCAACTTTAGGTATATTTTCAACAGCAATTAAATCTTTTATAAATATTTTTTTATCTACAATTGAAAATATGCCTCTCAACATAAGAAGAGATACTGTAAGAAATATTCCTTCCGCTAAAATAGAAACAGCTGTTATTAATGATAAATCTATAAGATTAAAATCAAATAATCTCCCTGTTTTTAAATAATTGTATGTAAAATATCCGCCTATTAAACCAATAAAAATAGTAATCCATAAGATTACAAATATAATTAAATTTCTCTTTACTCCGCTTTTTCTTTTAAACTTTTTTAAAATATCAAAATTTCTGTTTATATAACAGTTTTTCCCAACAGAAAAAACAACTCCCTTTCCGTAGCCGTCATATACATAACTACCTTTAAAAAGGATGTTTTCCATTTCTTCAACTTTAGAATTTTTATCTAGAACAACATCTGCTTTCTTTCTGACAGGAACAGTTTCACCTGTTATAATCCTTTCATCTATATAAAGATTGTTATCTTCTATTAATCTAATATCTGCTGGAATGAAATCTCCTTTTTTTAATAAAACAACATCACCTACAGTAATCTCTTTAATAGGTATTTTCTTCTCTTTACCATCCCTTATAACCGTTATATAAATATCCGTCAGATTTTCAAAATTAGCTATAAGCTTATTTCTATAAAACTCAAATAAAAAGCTGTATAGGACATAGAACAAACCGAAGAAAGCTATTATTGAAGCTTCAAAAGTTTTATTGATATATACCAAATACAGTATTGATAGTATTACCAATAAGACAAAAGGTTTACTAAATTCTTGTAAAATTAAGATAATAGGATTTTTCTTTAAACTTTTCGTTATATTTAATCCTAAATTTTTAAGTCTTCTCTTAGCCTCGTTTTCAAATAAACCGTAATTTGAAGTATCAACTTCCTGAATAGCTTCTTTAACAGATATAGAACAAAACTTTTTCTCCAAATTTTCCCCCTTAACTATTTCTCCAAACCTTGAATTTGTCTAATCTTCCTTGCCAACTCTCTTATTGCCTCTATTTCGGATAAGCCTTTCTTTTCCATAAGTTCTCTAACATACTGAGCCTTAGCTAACGTATTAATCATCTCCAAGGTATCCCCTGAAACCTCACAGCTAGTTTTACCTTCCTCTAAAACTTCATTTATACAGCTTTCAATCTTTTCCACAGAGTATTTTTTTGCCAATTCTTTAATCTCTTTTATATTCATCCTGAAATCCTCCATTTTAGTTAAAAATTTTAATATAACAATCAATATAAAAATATGCTTATTATCCAAAAATGATAATTTACACAGGAGAAAATCTTTTATTTTTAATTTAATAACATAATTATTTAACAAAATTTATTATTGATTTATAATCTGTATAAATACTTACTAACCGGAGGAAAAAATATGGCTTTTGATTTAGATAAATTTTTAGAGAATGATAAGTTAAAGATTGGAGATAGGGAATTTAAATCAAGATTGATAGTAGGTTCAGGTAAGTATAAAGATTTTGAAGAAACAGCTAAAGCTACAGAGGCTTCAGGTGCAGAGATTATAACAGTTGCTGTTAGAAGAGTTAATATAACAGACCCTACAAAACCTAACCTTTTAGATTATATAGACACTTCAAAAGTTATGATTTTACCTAATACTGCAGGATGTTATACAGCTGAAGAGGCGGTTTTAACTGCTAAACTGGCAAGGGAGGCTTTAGGACACGGTTTTGTTAAGCTTGAGGTAATAGGAGACCAAAAAACCTTATATCCTGATATGGTTGAAACATTAAAAGCCGCTGAAATATTAGTTAAGGAAGGTTTTACAGTATTACCATATATAACAGATGACCCTATAATGGCTAAAAGATTTGAAGAGATAGGATGTGCGGCTGTTATGCCTTTGGCAGCACCTATAGGCTCTGGATTAGGTTTACAAAATCCGTATAACATACTTTTTATAAAAGAGGCTGTAAATGTTCCCGTTATCGTAGATGCTGGAATTGGAACAGCTTCAGACGCCTCTATAGTTATGGAGTTAGGTGTTGACGGTGTACTAATGAATACTGCTATAGCACAGGCGAAAGACCCTATAAAAATGGCTGTAGCTATGAAGTATGCAGTTATTTCTGGAAGATTGGCCTACTTAGCTGGAAGAATACCTAAGAAGATGTATGCCTCTGCATCATCGCCTGTTGAAGGAATGATAGAGATTAATAAAAAAATCTAGCCTTATTTAGATGTTTAAATTATCTTTATATAGTGTTAACCTATCTATTAATATTGAATAAAAATTATATTAAAGGAGGTTTGTTATGAAAAAAGGAGGTTTACTGTTAACAGCTTTATTAAGTGCATCCTTCTTGATTGCATCTTGTCAAAACAAGCAGGAGGAGGCTACACAGCAACCTGCAACTGAACAACAAGAACAAACTCAAGAACAGGAACAAGCAACTCAACAGGAACAACAAAATACACAAGAAGAACAAATGCAGGAAGAACAACCAACAGGTGAAGAAAATACTGGCGGAGAGGGAGCAGGCGGAAATGAGGAACAAGTAGGAGAACAACAAATTGGAGAACAAGGTGGTGAAGGTCAAACTGGAGGAGAGGAAAATAAAGGAGGAGAACAAGGTGGAACTAACGAAGGAGGAAACGCTAACGGTGGTGGAGAAAACGCTAATGCAGGAGGAGATGTAACAAAAGGAAAACA
>CAZEUK010000060.1:0-7023 GCA_964514535.1 uncultured Aquificales bacterium | reverse complement strand
AAGAAATATTAAAAAAATACGGCTATAGATTACCTGAAGGAGAATAAATGGTTGATATAGAGTTTTTAAATGAGAAAGCTACGAAACTTAAAAAATCGTTATCTAAAGTTAAACAGATAATAGATTTAGGTTATCAAGAGTTTTTAAAGACACCTATGTATCCTGATAGAGCCCAATATTATGCACTTTTTGCCTACGATGAGCTTGATAAGATTGCCTGTCATCTTTTAAAAGAAATAGCAAACTCAAAAAAGAAGGAAGACTGTGTTTTAGATTTGGCTAATGAAGGAGTTTTTTCTGAAAAATTAAATAGAACTTTTATAGATTTTTATAACTTTAGAAAAACATTATTTGAAAATGCCTTTAAATATCCACCTGAAAAAATGTATCCATTATTAAAAAATTTTGTTGATACTTTAGACAGTTTATTTATAAAAGAACTGGCTTTATTGGTAAAGGAGCTCAAATCTAAAGAAAAAAAGGTGAAATATCCTGTTAATGTAAAAAAGCTTAATGAAAAAGCTACAGTATTAAAATCTATGGAGAGGAAACTTAAAACATTTGCAAAATATAGTTTGGAAGAATTTAAAAACTCACCTTACTTTATTGATAGAACCAGATATTATTTAGTTTCTCTATCTGATGCGGCAAATTGGATTTGTAGACATCTAAGTAGAAGTATGAAGTTAAAACCATCTAAAGAATGTTTTAAAAATCTTATGGAGAGTGGAGTTTTATCTCCAGATGTTGCAATTTTCTTTCAAGAATTATCAAACTTAAGGGAGACCTTAGCAGACCCTAAAAAAGATGTTTTACCTGAATTATTGTATAAAATAATAACAGAAAAACTTAGTTTAATAGATAAGTTTATAAAAGATATTGCTAAAGCTATATATTAAAGGAAAATAAATGTAAGAAAGGAGTTATAGAAGAAAAATTATATTACTTCTACTTCTCCACCAGCAGCTTTTATTTTTTCCTCTGCTGATTTTGAGAACTTGTGAGCTTTAACTTTTAAAGGTTTAGTTAAATCTCCTTCACCTAGTATCTTAACTGCAGAAACACACTTTATAATACCCTTTTCTTTTAAAATCTCAGGATTAACTTCCTCGTTTGCCTCAAATCTTTCCTCTAAAACCTTAATGTTAACTATCTCATACTCTTTTTTGTTAGGATTTTTAAATCCTCTCTTAGGAATTCTCATAATAAATGGAGTTTGTCCACCTTCAAAGAAAGCAGGTAGTTCACCATAACCACTTCTGGATTTTTGTCCTTTGTGTCCCCTTGTGGAAGTTTTACCGTGTCCTGAACCTATACCTCTACCTACCCTTTTCTTTCTATGGGTAGCACCTTCAGAAGGTTTTAGGTTATGTAATTTAAATCCCATTACTCTATTTCCTCCCATTTAATTAGGTCGTGGGCTTTTCTTATATTTCCCAAAACCATAGGATTTTTTTCTAAAATTCTCTCATCGTTAATCTTTCTTAAACCTAAAGATTTTACAGCTTGTATTTTGTCCTTCCTTTTACCAGCTAAACCTCTAACCAATTTAACCTTTATCTTAGCCATTCTTTGCCTCCTAATAAAACTACTCTACTACAGGAGAGTTAGCGTATATTTTGTAATTCTTTAAAATTTTCTCTTCTTCAACTCCTCTAATTTTCGCCACTTCCTCAGGTGCTCTAATCTGTAATAGAGCGTCAAATACAGCTCTTACAACGTTGTTAGGATTTGTAGTTCTTCCTATTATTTTAGATAAAATATCTGAAACGCCTAACATCTCTAAAACAGGTCTTACAGGTCCACCTGCAACAACCCCAGTACCTCTTCTAGCAGGTTTTAATAGAACAACTGCCGATTCGTATCTTCCTATAACATCATGTGGAAGAGTACCGTCTATTAAAGGAACTTTTATTATATGCTTTTTAGCGTCAGCTATAGCTTTAGCTATTGATTGGGGAACTTCATTAGCCTTTCCATGTCCAAATCCTACGTGTCCTTTACCGTCTCCAACTATTGCCAATGTAGAGAATGAAAATCTTCTACCACCTTCAACAACCCTAGTTGTCCTTCTTATCTCAACAACTTTTTCTTTTAAATCCAACTCTTCAACATTGATAGGATTTTCCTTTAATCTTTCCTCTATCATCCTTTCTATACTTTTTACTCCCATTCTTTACCTCTCCTAGAATTTAAGTCCTTTTTCTCTTGCACTTTCTGCAAAAGCTTTAACTTTACCGTGGTATTTAAATCCACCTCTATCAAAAACAACGTTTGTAATTCCCTGCTCTAAAGCCTTCTCAGCGATAAATTCGCCTAATTTTTTAGCCATCTCTATATTTTTACCGCCTCTAACTCCATACTTTTCCACAAAATCCTTAGATATTGTAGATGCACTTACTAAAGTATGCCCTTTATCGTCGTCTATAATTTGGGCGTAAAGATTATTTAAACTTTTATAGAAAGCTAATCTAGGTCTTTCTGCAGTTCCGTAAACTTTTTTTCTTATTCTTTTATGTCTAATTATTCTCTTTTCCCTTCTAGTTTTCTTTGCCATTTTAACCTCCGTTAGTTAGCAATAATTACTTCTTACCTACAGATTTACCCGGTTTAAGTTTAAGCTGTTCACCTCTGTATCTAACACCTTTACCTTTGTATGGGTCAGGTCTTCTAAAGTCTCTTATAGTTGCTGCCACCTGTCCAACTTTTTCCTTGTCTATTCCTGAAACTTTTATTATATTTTGCCCTTCAACTGTTATCTGTATGTCTTCAGGTGGTTCATACACTACTGGGTGGGAATATCCAAGCTGTAATTCTAAAGTTTTACCTTTCATATTTGCTCTATAACCTATACCTACTATCTCCAGCTCAACTGTAAAGCCTTCACTTACACCTTTTACCATATTGTTTAACAACGCCCTTGTTGTCCCGTGGATAGCCTTCATAAATGCAGTATCGTTTGGTCTTTCTACCTTTATTTGATTATCCTCAACTTTGATTTCTAAATCAGGATGAAACTGTTTTGTTAATTGACCTTTAGGTCCTTTTACTGTAACAATATTTCCTTCTTCTATTTTAACTTCAACTCCGTTTGGTATATTTATAGGCATTCTTCCTATTCTAGACATTTACAATATTCCTCCATTTAATTTTTTACCAAACATAACAGAGAACTTCTCCACCAACTCTTTGTTTTCTAGCTTCTGCATCAGTGAGTATACCTTTGTTTGTTGACAGAATTGCTGTTCCTAGACCTTTTCTAACATACGGTATGTTATCAACCCCTACATATATTCTTCTACCGGGTTTAGATACCCTTCTCAATCCCATTATTGCAGGTTTTCTATTCCTATCATCTAAATATTTCAATTTGATAATTAAAGTTCCCTGATTTCCTTTTTTATTAATCTCAGAAACAACGTAATCTTCTATATAACCTTCCCTTTTTAAAATTTCAGCTATTTTTTCCTTTATTTTGGAATGTGGTATATAAACTTCATCTTTTCTAGCTAACTGTGCATTCTTTATTCTAGCCAGCATATCAGCTATAGGGTCAACTATCATACTCTATCCTCCTTACCAACTTGCTTTTTTTACTCCGGGAATTTCACCTCTTAAAGCTCTTTCCCTAAAGCAAATTCTACACATATTAAATTGTCTAATAAACCCTCTAGGTCTTCCACAGATTGGACATCTTGCGTGTTTTCTAGTTTTGAATTTAGGTTCTTTAAACGCTTTCACATATAAGCATTTCCTTGCCATTCTTAAATCCTCCTTAACTGCCTCTTATAGGTAATCCTAAAAGTGCTAACAACCATTTAGCCTCTTCATCACTTTCAGCGGAAGTTTCTATGATTATATCCATACCTCTAACTCTATCAACTTTATCGTAATCTATCTCCGGAAAGATTATCTGTTCAGATACACCAAATGCATAATTTCCTCTTCCATCAAATGAACGTGGATTTAATCCTTTGAAGTCTCTTATTCTAGGTAAAGCTACAGATATTAACTTATCTAAAAAGTCCCACATTCTTTCTTTTCTTAAAGTAACCCTTAAACCTACAGGTAATCCCCTTCTTAGCTTAAATCCAGCCTCTGATTTTTTAGCCCTTCTAACTTCAGGTCTCTGTCCTGTTATTAACATCAAATCTTCCATAGCTCTATCTATCTGTTTTATATCCTGAACAGCTTCACCTACACCCATATTAACAACTATCTTTTTTATCTTAGGAATTTGCATTGGAGATTTATATTGAAATCTTTCCATCAATTTAGGAGCAACTTCCTCTTCATATTTCTTTCTTAGTCTAGGTATATACTTAGTTGTCGCTTCAGCCATTTTCTACCCCTTTACTTCTTTTTTGGTTTTTCCCAGATAATATCTATAGTTTCACCTGTTTTTTTATTGTATCTCTCTTTTATTATTTTATCCTCTTCTTCTCTGTATCTAATTCCTATTTTTACTCTCTGTTTGTTCTTTTCGTCGTAAAGTGCAACGTTTGATATATGTATAGGTCTCTCTATTTCAAAAATTCCTCCTTCTCTTACACCTTCAATTCCTTTAACATGTTTCTTTCCTATGTTTATACCTTCTACTATAACTCTTATTTTATTTGGGTCTTTATCTCTCAAAATCTTTTTTATTTTTCCTACTTTACCTTTTTCTTTTCCAGCTATTACTATTACTGTATCTCCTCTTTTTAATTTTGTTTTAACTATCATTTTATATCACCTCCGGTGCTAACGAAACTATTCTTCCAAAACCTTTAGCTCTAATCTCCCTTGCAACAGGTCCTAATATACGTGTACCTATAGGTTCAAAGTTGTTATTTAATAAAACAACTGCGTTATCATCAAACTTGATGTAAGAACCATCTTCTCTGGCAACTTCCTTTGCAGTTCTAACGACAACAGCTTTGTAAACTTTTCCTTTTTTTGCTGTTCCGTTAGGTAATGCTTCTTTTACTGTTACAGTAATAACATCTCCCAATGTTGCAAAATCTGTCTGTTTTCCAAAGTTAGCCTTTTTAGGTATTCCGATACATTGTACCTTTTTTGCACCACTGTTATCTGCTGTATTCAAATATGTTCCTCTTCTTATCATCCCTTTCTACCTCTCGCTTTCTTCATTAGTAATAACAAAAAAATCCCTTCAGGCTGTAAACAGCCGAAAAGGGACAAGTTAGTATTTTACAGAGAAAAGCTTGAAAAATCAATGTTTGTATTATTTTTGGGGTAGTATTTCAACAACAATCCATCTTTTTAACTTTGATATAGGCCTATGTTCCCTAATTCTTACAATATCTCCAACTTTACATTTATTTTCTTCGTCGTGGGCATAAAATTTAGTAGTTTTTTTAACTCTCTTCTTATAGAGTGGATGTGGAACGTATCTTTCAACTGCTACCACAACAGTTTTATCCATTTTGTCAGATACTACTTTACCTATAAATTCCTTTTTTTTGCTTACTTTAGCCTGTTCTTTAACTTGCTCAGCCATTATCTGTTAACCTCCTTTCCTAGCTCCCTTTCTCTTAAGATTGTTAAAATCCTAGCAATTGTTTTTTTGGTAGCTTTTATATCGGAAGGTTTTTCTAAACTTCCAATTGCGTTTTTAAATCTTAATTCCATTAATTTTTTCTTCAATTCAACTAATTTTTCTTTAAGTTCTTCGTTAGTTAATTTTCTTAACTCTGATGCTTTCATACCTCTACACCTCTTCCCTTGCTTTTACTACTCTAGTTTTTATTGGCAATTTATAACTTGCCTTTCTAAATGCTTCGTAAGCAACTTCTTCAGGAACACCTGCTATTTCAAAGAGAATATGTCCCGGTTTTACAACTGATACGAAATGGTCTAAATCACCTTTTCCTTTACCCATTCTAGTTTCTGCAGGTTTTCTTGTTACAGGCTTGTGTGGAAATGCTCTAATCCATATTTTAGCACCTTTTTTTGCTTCCCTAACTATAGCTACCCTTGCTGCCTCTATCTGTCTAGACGTTAACCAACAGGGTTGTAATGCTTGTAATCCGTACTCTCCAAAGGCTACATAGTTTCTTCTAGTAGCCTTACCTTTCATTCTACCTCTCTGCTGTTTTCTCCATTTTAACTTCCTAGGTTGCAATAACGACATCTCTATATAGCCTCCCGATATTTTAATTTACAGAATAAAACGAGATTAATATTATAACAGATAATAAAATTAAAAAAAGAAAATTTTTAATATATGTTTATATTTATATTTGTAGTAGTACTCCTATTACTATAGAAAATACGAATAGAAGTATTGGTATTATTATTACCATTATTACAGCAAGAACTGATGTTCCGCCTTTCTTTTCAATTAGATTTTTAAATTCTTCATCATTGTTTGCTCTGATTTTTAATTCTTTTAGTTTTTTGTATGTGTGTTTAGCATAAAGATAATTTCCATATATACCTAAAATAAATCTCAGTAAAATATCAATACCTAAAATTGCTAAAATAATATAAGGTATTAAAAATATAAATAAATAGGAATACATTTTTCTATAAGCTAACCAAGGTATAGGAAAGAAAAAGGCAGGCCAATTCCACGTTCTTCTTGAATATATTAAAGACATCCATTTCCATCTAATCAAATAATAATCATTATTTCCTTGAACGTATGCTTTTAATGTATCTTCGTCAAATTCTTCAAATAATTTTTTTACTACCATTTTAAAAATCCTAAAAAGTATTCAAATATGTTTACAAGTATCATAGCTAAAAAAAGTCCAACAGTTAAATCTATAAATAAACCAATAAATAGGGCTGATAAACTAGTGTCTCCCCTCATAACAGATAACACATGAAGATTATCTTTATCTTTCAACAAAAATTTGTATTTAGTTAAAGTTTTATAGGTATAACGTGCATATAAATAGTTTCCAATAAATCCTAATATAAGCAACACTCCTAAAAAGAGAGTTAATACAATAATTTCTAAATCTTCCTTTTTATTATCATTAACTGGTAAAAGTAATAATAATGCAAAAAGAA
>CAZEUK010000059.1:0-7120 GCA_964514535.1 uncultured Aquificales bacterium | reverse complement strand
GATTATCCTAGTTTTAATAAATTTTTAGCTTTAGAAGTTTACTATAGAAATCAAGTTAGAAGCAAAACAGACTTAATAATAGAGGCTAAAAGGATTTTTAATCCATACGTCGCAGAAAAAATATTAGATATATTTTATATTTTCAAATTTTCCAAGTTGAGAATATATAAAAAGGATTTATACATGACAATAATTGAAAGAGAGATTTTATTTCCTTACGAATACCACGACGAAGGTTTAGAAATATGTAGAGAACATTTAGATTTATTAATTTATCTGATGAATTTTAAATACTATCTATTAGAAATATTGCATCAAAAACAGCCTAATGATTATAGATTTTTTGTCAATGAAAATTCAAATCTTGTGGATTTTGCGAGATTTTAAATTTAAATAATTTTAAAAAATAAAAAAAAAGAAAAAAAGAGAAAAGGAAAAGATTATATATTGTCTATTATTCTGTTGAATGTTTCACTAGGTCTCATAGCTTTTGTAGTTTTTTCATCGTCAGGATGATAATATCCACCTATATCTTTAGGAGAACCTTCAGTTGCTCTAATCTCTTCAAGTATCTTTTCTTCATTAGCTTTTAACTCTGCGTAAACTTTAGCAAATTTTTCTGCTAACTCTTTATCTTCAGTTTGTTCTGCTAAAGCTTCAGCCCAGTACATAGCTAAGTAGAAGTGAGAGCCTCTAGTATCTAACTGACCAACTTTTCTCTTAGGTGTTTTATCATTGTCTAAATATTTAGCCACTGCTTTTGATAAAGCGTCTGCCACTATATCAATTCGTGGATTGTCTTTATTGTGAATAGCTTTTAACTGTTTTTTAGCAAGTTTTAAAGCTTCAACAAACGCTAGAAACTCCCCTAAACTATCCCATCTTAAGTGTCCTTCTTTTACAAACTGCTCTACGTGTTTAGGTGCTGAACCACCTGCTCCAGTCTCAAATACACCACCACCGTTTATTAAAGGAACGATAGATAATGACCTTGCAGATGTACCAACTTCTATTATTGGGAATAGGTCAGTTAAATAGTCCCTTAAAACGTTTCCGGTTGCTCCGATTGTGTTTTCCCCGTTTCTAAATCTAGCCAAAGTGTATTTCATAGCATCTTCTGGAGCTTTTATATAAATCTCCAATCCTTCTATATCATATTTAGGTAATTCTTCTCTAACCTTTTCTATTAGGTTTTTATCGTGAGCTCTGTATTCGTCTAACCAGAAAACAACAGGGTATCCTGTTTCTTTAGCTCTGTTTATTGCTAACTTAATCCAGTCTCTTATAGCTATATCTTTAGTTATACAACTTCTCCATATATCTCCTTCGTTTACACAGTGTTCTATTAATACATTACCCTCCTCATCAACAACCTTTATCTTTCCATCTGCTGGAGGGAAGAATGTTTTGTCGTGTGAACCGTATTCTTCAGCTTTCATTGCCATCAATCCGACGTTTTGAACCGTACCAATTTTTGTAGGGTCAAACTGTCCTCTAGCTTTTATATCCTCAACTATCTCTTTATACATAGTTGCATAACTTCTGTCTGGAATACATAAAACTGTGTCGTCTGTTTCACCATCAGGTCCCCAACCTTGTAAACCGTTTTTAATAACTGCCGGTACAGATGCGTCAATGATAACGTCGTTAGGTCTGTGTAAGTTTGTTATTCCTTTATCACTATCAACCATATACATTCTAGGTCTTTTTGCGTAAATTTCCTCTAAAGTTTTCTTTATAGCTTCCTGTTTGTCTTCAGGTAGTTTAGACAATTTGTTTTCTAAATCTATTAAACCGTTGTTAGGATTAAATCCTATCTCTTCTAACTCTTTTCCATGTTTTTCAAACAGTTCTTTGTAGTAAACTCTTATAGCGTCTCCAAATATAACAGGGTCAGATACTCTCATCATTGTAGCTTTAACGTGTAGAGAGAATAAAATATCGTCCTCTTTAGCTCTGTCTATAACTTCCGCAAAGTATTCTCTTAGCTTTTCCCTATCCATATAAGTACCGTCAACAACATCACCTTGTCCAACTTCAACTTCCTTTAAAACTGTTTGATTTCCGTTTTCATCTTCAAAGATATATTTGATTTTAGTATCTTTTTGAATAATAACAGATTTTTCATTTTCGTAGAAATCTCCAGATTTCATATGTGCAACGTGGGATTTTGAGCTAGGCTTAACTTCTTTTAATCTGTGTGGATGTTTTTTGGCATACTCTTTAACAACCTCTGCCAATCTTCTATCAGAGTTTCCCTGTCTTAAAACTGGGTTAACTACAGAACCTACACATCTCATATATCTTTCTCTTATTTCTTTTTCTTCTTCTGTCTTTGGTTCTTCCGGAAAGTCTGGTAATGGATAACCTTGTTCTTGCAATTCTTTAATTGTAGCTATTAACTGTGGAAGAGATGCAGATATGTTAGGTAGCTTCATTATATTTGCTTCAGGCTTCCATACAAGTTCACCTAAATATGCTAAATCATCGTTAACTCTTTTGTCTTCAGGTAAGATGTCAGAGAATTGTGCTAATACTCTACCTGCTAAAGAAATATCCCTAACTTCAATCTCTACATCCGCGTCTTTAGTAAAAGCTCTCATTATTGGTAATAAAGAATAACTTGCCAACTGTGGTGCTTCGTCAACCTTTGTCCATATAATCTTAGCCTTAGCCATACGGTAAACCTCCTTACAATTTCTCCTAAGTATTTGGATTAATTATTATACATAAAAAATCAAACAGTGTTTTAAAAATTTGTCAATTTTATATTTAAGTAAAAATTAATAAAAAAATTTTATTGACTTTTTATAAATTTTTGTTTATAATTATTTAAAACCAAATAAAAAGAGGAGGTAGCGAAATGGAAGAAGTAAGCAGATTTCCATTAATAGGTGAAGAGTTCCCAAAATTAACTGTAAAAACAACTCAAGGGGTTAAGACTTTACCTGATGATTATAAAGGAAAATGGTTTGTTTTATTTAGCCATCCTGCAGATTTTACACCAGTTTGTACAACTGAGTTTGTAGCATTCCAAATGAAAAAGGAAGAGTTTGATAAATTAAATTGTGAATTAATTGGTTTATCAATTGACCAAGTGTTCTCACATATTAAATGGATTGAATGGATTAAAGAAAACAGAGGGTATGAAATCACATTCCCAATTATAGCTGATGATATGGGTGAAGTAGCTAAAAGATTAGGTATGATACATCCTAAAAAGGGAACAAATACAGTTAGAGCTGTATTTATAGTTGATGATAAAGGAATTGTAAGAGCTATACTTTACTATCCTCAAGAAGTTGGAAGAAATATAAATGAAATATTAAGAACAGTAAAAGCTTTACAAACAAGTGATAAGTATGGTGTGGCAACTCCTGCTAACTGGCCAGAAAATCCAGTATTAAAAGACAGAGTTATAATACCACCTGCTACATCTATCCAAGAAAAAGAGGAAAGATTGGAAAAAGCTAAAAAAGGTGAAATTGAATGTTTTGATTGGTGGTTCTGCCATAAATCTTTAGATAACAAATAAAACTGTTCTTTTCTCTCCTTTTTCTGTTAAACTAGGGGGTATAAATCCCCCTTTCAACTATTTAAAGTGAAAAACAAATTATTTGAAGAAAAAGCCTTTACTCTTTTAGAGTTAATAGTAGTTATAACTCTATTATCCGTTTTATTTGCACTTATAGGCTTTACATTTATAAAAAATATAGAAGGTAGCATTTATACATCTGAAGAGATATATAATACAGTTAAAGAAGTATCCATATATAACCAATTAGAAAAACAGATTTTCTCTAAAAAGACTGCTAATAGAAATATATCAATTCTTTTGTCAGAAAATAGACTTTCCTTTTACACAGGTTATCCTATATTCTACACAGGATTTGTTAGAGCTGAGTATATAATACAGGAAAAAGATAATAAAAAGGTTTTAATTTATGAAGAATTCCCGTATATAGATGGGCGACTTGGAACAGAAGGATTAAAGAAAGTTAACTTAGGAAAGTTTGATAATCTATCTATAGAAGTAATAAAGGACAAAAAAGTTTATAAAAGCTATAAAGGTAAAAACTTCCCAGATTTAATAAGATTAGAGATTGATAACAATATTTATTATATAAAAAGTAAATAAAAAGTTATCTTTTTTTCTTGCTACAAGCTTCTTTTAGACCAGCTTTACATAAATATTGCATTATATCGTTTCTAACACCGTAATCCTTTGCCAAATTTAAATAGTATAAAGCTTTATTTGGATTTTTATTGAATATTTCACCTTTCATAAATAGTAAAGACAGACTTAAACAGCCTGAACCATCTTTTAAATCACAACCTTTTTTCAGATAGCATATTGAATTTATACTCTCTTTCTTCCCATAAAAAATTATTCCAGATAGTGAACAACCTTTTCCAGAATTAAGCTTATCACAGGCATACTTAAAATATTCTAAAGCTTTGTTTTTATCTTTTTTTACTCCTTTTCCTGAATAATAAACATAACCTATGTATAAACAGGCATTTTCTATATCCAACTTACAACTCTTATCAAGATAATTTAATGCTTTATCTATATTTTTACTGTCCTTTAAATAAATCTTTGCTAAAAGATAACAACCTTTTGTATATTTTAGATTACAGCTTTTATCTAAAAATTTTTCAGCATTCATATAATCATTTTTTTTGTAGTACAGAGCCCCTAAATCAAAACAAGCCTTTGGATAATCTAGTTTACAGGCTTTTAATAGATGATTAGCAGATGATTTTTTATCAATATATGCAAGCCTATAACAACTTACAGAATTATTTAAATCACAACCTTTAGAATAATATTCAATAGCCTTATCTTTATTATTCAACTTTGAATAATAATCTCCCAATATTAGACAGGAAGTTGCTATACCATTTTTACATTCATTAGATAGTAAAAAAAGACTCCTTTTTAAAAATTCTTGATTATCAGTTATACGAAAAGCTTTTAAACAACTGTATCCACATTCCTGTTTACACAAATAATTTAATAGATAACTATTATTCTCTTTTGTTTCAATTAGATAATCATTACATTTCTGTATAAATATCTTTTTATCAACAGACAAAAAATCACTTTTTATATTTTCTTTTAATACTTTTGATTTGTTTATTGATTTAGATTTACTTACTTCCCCACAGGAAAAAGTCAAAAAAATAGTTAAAAACAGTATAAGAATTCTAAACATAACATTAAACCTCTGTTGATAAATTTAGACTAAATTATACCAATAGAAAACCGTTAAAAATTGTAAGTATTCTAAGGGTTTGTTGAATATTAAATTTTTTATTTATAAAAAACAATTCAAAATGATGTGAAATTTTCCAATCTGAAAGAAAAAATATAAAAGAGAAAGGTTCACTTCATAAGAACCCTTTCAACTTCTGCTAAATCTGTTAATCCTTTCTTTACCTTTAGAAGACCACTTTGATATAGTGTTCTCATTCCTTTTTTTACAGCTAACTCTTTTAATTGGGAAGCATTAGCTCCGTTCAATATTGCCTTTCTTATATCGTCATCAACTTCTAAAATCTCATGAACAGCTGTCCTTCCCTTATATCCAGTTTTATTACACTTTTCACAGCCTTTAGGGTTATGTATATAAAATTTACCTTCCTCTATATCTTTGTCAGAAAATCCTAAACCTTTCCAAAATTCAGGTGGATATGGGGCAGGTTGTTTACAGTTATTACATAACTTTCTTATTAACCTTTGGGCTAATATTAGGTTAACGGCTGTCCCAACCAGAAACTCCTCAACACCTATATCTATTAATCTAGTGATTGAAGATGGAGCGTCGTTTGTGTGCAGTGTGGAGAAAACTAAGTGTCCAGTTAAAGCTGCCTTAATTGCAATCTCTGCCGTTTCCCTATCCCTAATCTCTCCAACAAGTATAATATCAGGGTCTTGTCTTAAAAATGCCCTTAACGCAACAGCAAATGTTAATCCTATCTCTTCCCTAACTTGAACCTGATTAATCCCCGGTATTGCAACTTCAACAGGGTCTTCAGCTGTAGATATATTTACATCTTCTTTATTTCTCTCCATTAAAGCAGTGTATAAAGTGGTCGTTTTACCTGAACCTGTAGGTCCAGTAACTAGAACCATTCCCCAAGGACTGTATATAGCTTTTCTTATCTTCTTTAAATCATCTTCTTCAAATCCTAAATCTTCCAGTTTAAGACCTAAGTATGCCTGAGCATCTTGAATTCTCATAACGATTTTTTCGCCGTAAACTGTAGGTAAAGTTGACACCCTTAAGTCTATCGGTTTTCCCTCTATTTTTATTCTTATCCTACCGTCCTGAGGAATTCTCTTTTCTGCTATATCTAGATTAGCCATTATTTTATATCTTGCCACTAGAGCATCTTTTATAGCCGTTGGAAATCTTTGAACAGTCCTTAATATACCGTCAATTCTATACCTAATCCTTACTTCCTTTTCAAAAGGTTCTATATGTATATCAGAAGCTCCCATCTTAACAGCATTAACTATAATTAATCTGGAAGCTTTCACTATTGGAGCTTCTTCAGCTTCAGCTTCCAGTTCTTCTGCAGTTTCCTCTTCTTCCTTTGTTTCTTCTTCCTCAACCTCAACTCCCAAATCTATACCTTCTAAAATCTCAGATGCTGACGTTTGGGTAGCTAACTCGTTAAGTAAATCCATTATTTCAGATAAAGTTGCCACATAAATCTCAACATTATTAAAACCTATGAATTTTAGATACTGGTTAATTTCCTTATCTACAGGATTAAAAGCGGCAATTATTACCTTACCGCCTCTGTAATCTAATGGGACAAATTTTTTTTTCATCATATAGGAATAGGAAATTTTATTTAGGGCTTCATTTTCTTTATTTAACGGTAAGTCAGCAGGATTGTAAGGTTTTAAGCCAAAATATTTAACAAAAAATTCTTTTATCTTTTCCTCATCAATAATTCCATGGTCAATTAAATCTTCAAGTAATTGTGTAAACTCCCTATCCTTTATATCACCTATTTCTTTTAATTTTTCAGGCTTAACTAAACCATTTTGAATTAATAACTTTAAAAAGGCTAAGGTTTTCTTTTGATTTTCAACACTCATCTT
>CAZEUK010000058.1:0-7164 GCA_964514535.1 uncultured Aquificales bacterium | reverse complement strand
TTTCCCCCTCAATTAACACATTTGCAGTCGTATCTGCAACAGTTTTTGCCATTTCTAAAACAGACATAAATTTAGTATTTTTTGTAATAATTCTGCTTTTAGCCTCTTTGTTAATCATACATTCAGGTAATATATAGAAGGATATAAGTTTTCCCCTTTTATTCTTCAAAGATGTAATTAACATTGATACTTTAATCTTTCCATAAGCTGGTGTTTCTATATCAATATCTTCCCTTTCCCCTTCCTCAGGTAGCTGATTTACAGAAATGCCTAATAACATTTCAATGTTAAATCCCTCTATTGTATCAATCTCTTTACATAAAATTCTCTTTGCCACTTCGTTATAGTGGATAATATTACCTTCATTATCAATAACGATTATTCCATCTATTACTGAGTCTAATATTGCCTCTGTAAATTCCTTCTGTTCTTTAAGCTCGTTTATATACTTGGTTATTTTAGAACTATCTTTAAACTCTTCTATCAATCCTATGAATTTGCCATTTTCAAAGATTGGAGTTATTGTATGGCAGACAGTTTTATCACAACAGGAAAGACTTACATCAAACTGGTTTATGGTTTTAAAGCCTTCATCTTTATACTTTTCAAGTGGACAGTTTGTTTTACAGGTAGAAAATAAACCGAAACAGTCATCACCAATCTGTTTTTTTATAGTTTTTGATGCTGTTTTATTGATATAACCTATTTTTTTATCTGGAGTTATAAATATTATCCCTTCAGTTAAGTAATCTAAAACTTTTAAATCCAATTTTAAACACCAATAATAATTTATTTCACCATTCTGTAGGTATTTTTGACATCATTCTTAAACTTTCTTCAAAAGGGGACATATACTTCATTGCGGTAATCATAGAACCTTTAAATTTAAGTTTTTTTGTTAACATAGCCGCCTTAGGTCCCATTCCGCCGGTAGCTAATATTTTCCAATTTTCAGGTGTAGCCCACATCTCAAAATCATACTTTCCATCTGTGGCTAATCCGTAATCTACAACTTCACCATTTTTAACATGGACGTAAACAGGTGGTTGCTCACTCCCCTCTATGTAATATTTTATTTTAGCTGAGAACTTTTTTAAACCTTCTTTTAATTTTTCATTTTTATTCCATTCTTCAGCGTAAGCCTTAATCCATTCTTCAGATAAAAATTTATACATTGTTTAACTCTCCTTAATTGATTAATAAAAGAAATAAAGAAAAAGGAAAAACTTACTTTCCTATATATTTAAGTTTTTATGAGAGTAAAGCTTTAAAAACTTCATTAAATGAAACTTCATCATTCTTTACAAAAACTCCAACATTTCCTGCAACACATACAGAGTATTTAGGTCCAGCTAAAGCCCATCCCTTTAATGGAACCCATTCCTGACCGGAAAATGCAGTATATCCTTCCGTTTGAACTGTAGCCATAGCATTATTTGCCCAACACATTTTAGCTGCCATTGCCGCCTCTTCCTCTGTAATATCACCTTCAAAAGCAACTAAATTTCCGTTATCGTCAAATTCTCCTGCAGCAAAAACTCCCTTTATTTCTAAAAGTTTTTTTAAATCAGCCATCTTTCTATACCTCCTCCTTTTTTTAAGGTGCTAATAATTCAAAAGTTTTGTCAAAATCTGCCTTATCTAGCTCTAAAAACACACCGTAATTACCTGCAATACATGCAGCATATTTACCTGCCGCAACTGCAAATCCTTGAACTGGATAGAAACCTTCCTTTCCTGAATAAGCAGAAAATCCTTTTGCCTGCATATTTGCTATTGCCTTGTTTGCAGCAGCCATAAGACCAGCTATCTCAGCTGATTTTTCACTAATGTTTCCAGTGTAAGCACATAAATTACCGTTGCTGTCAAACTTCCCAGCTGCAACCGCACCGGGTAAGGACATTAAATCTTTTAGTGTTGGCATATCTAAAACCTCCCCAATGAAAATTAATAAATTTTGTCTATTTTATATTTCAAATTTGATGCCAATATTGGACGAAAAGATGAAAGCCTTTATAGATAAGGCTTAGAAGAGAATTAAGGATAATTTTGTATTTTTAAAAATCTGTTGTTGTTTGCAACAATGTTGCAACAGTGATGCAACAGTCTAAAACATAGGATTTGATTTATAAAAGAAGAAGGGATTTAAAAGAAAAAAATGAGAAAAAATTTTAGTATTTTCTTTCCTGTGGTTGATATTTAGTTATTCTAACGTTTATATATTCAACTTTTGGACCATCTTCTGTGTAATAAGATAATGAATGTTTTAAGAAGTTTTCATCATCTCTTTTTGGATAATCCCTTCTTGCGTGAGCTCCTCTACTTTCTTTCCTTAGAACTGCCGTTGTTGCTATTGCTTCAGCCAAATCTAAAAGATTTCCTAACTCTAAGTAGTTTATTAAAGCTGTATTGAATAACTTACCACTATCGCCAACTGCTAGATTTTTATATCTTTCCTTCAATTCTTTAATTTTTTCTATAGCCTCAAGCATAGGTTTTTCTTCTCTGAATATTCCCACTTTATCCCACATAGTTTGTGCCATTTCCATTCTTATATCGTTTATATTCTCTGTTCCTTCCTTTTTAAGTAATTCGTCAATTTCTTTTCTAGCCCTTTCCTCTTCAGCTTTTAAGTTAAATGTTGTGTCATCTGGAACACTTCTAGCATATTCAACAGCAGCTTCACCTGCAGGTTTTCCAAATACTACAAGGTCTAACAATGAATTACCACCCAATCTATTTGCCCCGTGAACTGATACACAGGCACACTCACCAACTGCAAACACACCTTTAACAGGTGTCATAGATGTTTTATAGTCTTCTACGTGGATACCACCCATTGAGTAATGGGCAGATGGTCTAACTGGAATAGGCTCTTCTATAGGGTCAACCCCTTCAAAATCTATAGCTAACATTCTTATCTGTGGTAATCTCTCTTTTATTTTTTTAGCTCCTAAATGTCTTAAATCAAGATGGACGTAAGCCATCATACCTTCTCCCCAGCCTCTACCTTCCAGTATCTCCGTTTCTATAGCTCTAGCAACTAAATCCCTCGGTGCAAGCTCCATCTTTTGTGGTGCGTACCTTTCCATAAATCTTTCACCTTTGTTGTTTATCAGATAACCTCCTTCACCTCTAGCCCCTTCCGTCACCAATATACCTGTTGACCTTAAACCTGTAGGGTGGAACTGGACAAATTCCATATCTTTTAAAGGAATACCAGCCCTATAACAGACTGCCATACCATCACCGGTTGAACCTATAGCGTTTGTATTTCTTACCCAGTAAACCCTTGCGTATCCTCCTGTAGCAAATATTATTGATTTTGCTTGAATTGCGTGAACTTCTCCATTTCTTATATCTATTGCAATAACTCCTTTAGCCTCTCCATTATCAACTATTAATTCTTTCACGAACCATTCGTTTAAAAACTCTACACCATTTTTTAAACATTGTTCGTATAATGTATGTAGTATAACGTGTCCTGTTTTATCTGCCGCATAACATGTTCTAGGAAATCCTGCTCCACCGAAAGGTCTTTGGGCTATTCTACCGTCAGGTAATCTTGAAAAAGGTACTCCCAAATGTTCCAATTCGTAAATTCTTTTTGGGGCTTCAGTACACATATATTCAATAGCGTCTTGGTCTCCCAAATAGTCTGAACCTTTAACTGTATCAAAAGTGTGAACTTCTGGACTGTCTGATGGGTCAACGTTAGCCAATGCTGCATTTATACCACCTTGAGCTGCACCTGTATGAGACCTTGTAGGGTAAACTTTTGTAACAACTCCGATTTTTAAATCTTTAGCTTTACTTGCTTCTAAAGCGGCCATTAATCCTGCACCACCTGCACCAACTATTAAAACGTCGTATTTAAGCATACTTAATAACCTCCCGATAAAAGAAACAAAAAAAGTCTTTGATATATTATAAAATAAAGAATATGAAAAAGGATATTTTTCTTATAACCGTAGTAAATTAATCTAAGTTGTACTGTTTTAACTTTCTGTAAAGTGATGATAGGTCTATCTCTAATACTTTTGCAATCTCTTTAAAATTTCTTCCATAAATCTCTAAAGCTCTTTTTAAAACTTCCTTTTCCGCCTCTTCCCTAACCTGTTTTAAAGGCTTTATTGAGAAACTATGTTTAACGGCAGATAGATTACCACTTAATATATAGTTAGGTAAATCTTCCTCCTTAATTACTTCCCCTGAGTAAAATATACATAACCTTTCCATCAGATTTTTTAACTCCCTTATATTACCGGGCCAGCTATACTTTAATAATCTTTCCTTTACTTCTTCAGAGAGTATGGGCTCTTCCAGTTTGTTTTCTTCACAGGATTTTTTTAAAAAGTATTCTGCCAGCAGAAGTATATCTAGTCCCCTTTCCCTTAAAGGTGGCACGTATATAGGAATTACAGATAATCTATAGGCTAAATCCTGTCTAAATCTGCCTTCCTCTATTTCCTTATCTAAATCTTTATTTGTAGCAGATATTACTCTAAAATCTACCTTTATTTTTTTATTACTTCCTAATCTGGTAAACTCTTTTTCCTCTAAAACCCTTAAAAGTTTAGCTTGGGCTGGTAAACTCATATCTGCAACTTCATCTAAAAATAACGTCCCTCCGTCTGCTATCTCCAATTTCCCTAACTTTTTAGAAACTGCACCTGAAAAAGCCCCCTTTTCGTATCCAAAAAGCTCCGCCTCTATCAAATCATCAGGTATAGCGGCACAGTTAATATCAACAAAAGGTTTATCCTTCCTATCACTTAGATAGTGAATACTTTTTGCGACTAACTCTTTACCTGTTCCGTTTTCCCCTAAAATCATAACCCAAGCGTTAGTTTTTGCTACCTTTTCTATCTGTTTTTTTAGTTTTTGTATAGGCTCACTTTCTCCTATAATTTCTAAATTTTTAACTTCTTTTTCCTTTAAGAATTGATACTCAATATCCTTCTTAAGCTCCCTGTATGCCCTTTCAACAGTTGACAGGAAGGTATCTATAGATATAGGTTTTTCTAAAAAATCAAATGCACCTTCCTTTAAAGCTTTAACTGCTATAGGTATATTTGCATGTCCAGAAATCATAATTATTTTTGTTCTTGGTGAACTCTTCTTTATTACTGGAATTAACTCTAAACCTTCTCCATCAGGAAGCCATACATCCAATAGAACAATATCAAAGATTTTTTCCTTTAACTTTTCCTTAGCTTCCTTTAAAGAGTAAGCTGTATCTACATTGTACCCTTCGTCTTCTAAAATATCTTTTAAGAGACCTGTTATATTCTTTTCATCATCAATAACTAAAATAGACATCTTCTTTTCCTTAATTATTCTTTATATAAAAAATTATGTTCTTTACCTTCAGATAATCTTTTTATATTTGATAAATGTTTAAGAATGACGATTAAAGCAGATACTAAAATTATATATCCGTAAAAAAAGTTTTTAGTAAATACTAAAAAAACAACCCAAGATATTATTGCAGTTAGAACAGATGCTAAAGATACATATCCAGATACTAGGAAAACCCCAAGCCAAAAGATTATTAATACTAAAGTTGCTTTAAATGATATTGCTAACATTACACCTAATCCTGTTGCTACACCTTTACCGCCTTTAAACTTCATAAATATTGAAAAACAGTGTCCAATAACTGCCGTAAGGGCTACAAGGGCAACGTATCTATCTGGAAAACCTACAATATTTTTTGCTATAAAAACGGGAAGAAATCCTTTTAAGGCGTCAAGTATTAGAACCAGTAAACCTGCCTTTTTGCCTATTGTCCTTGCAACATTTGTTGCCCCTATATTACCGCTTCCTTCCCTTCTTACATCCTTACCAAAAATCTTTCCGACTATGTATCCGAAGGGTATTGAAGCTATAATGTAAGTTATTAAAATGTAAAAAATTAAATTAAACCCATTTTCAAACATATCCTTTCTATCTCACTAATTTTTTATTTTGACAAAGTAAAAGTATCTAAATCCTGAGTAGTAGGCTACAACTATTGAAATAATTAAAAGTGCCCTTCCAACTTCTATTGACAGTTGATAGGGTATGGCCATAAGCATAATTGCTCCGAACTGTAAGGTCGTTTTTATCTTTCCTTCGGAAGATGCAGGTATTACCTTATTTTTTGTAATATTTATACTTCTAAACCACGTTATTAACATTTCCCTTAGAATTATCAGGTATATGTAGTAAGTATTTATATAATGTTTTTCAACAAATGCAACTAATACAGATATAACGAAAATTTTATCAACTGCAGGGTCTAATAACTCTCCACTTTTTGATATTGAGTTAAATTTTCTGGCTATCATTCCATCAAAAAAATCTGTAAGTATTGCAAGTATTATTAGAGAGATAGCTATATAGTAATAATTGTTTAGGATACAAAAAATTATTGGAAGGGCTAGGAAAGCCCTTGATAGAGTAAATAGATTTACTCCCGTAAATGCTTCCAATTAATTCCCACCTTTCCTTCTTCTTATGTAAGCAGGAATATTTTCTAACTCTTCGTAATCAATTTCATCTAAGATAAAACCTTTATCTTCCCTTTTAATTTCCTGCTTCTCCTCCATTTTAGGCTGTTTAGGTGGAACTTTTTTTATTTCCTCATTTCTCTTTCTTTCATTAATTCTTTTAACCTTTTTGCCTTCACTTTCTTCTTCAAAATCTGTAGCAACTACAGTTATTCTCATCTCATTCTCTATATTCATATTAAGATTAGCACCGAATATTATGTGGGCATCTTGATGGGCTTTATTTCTTATTTGGTCAACAGCCTCCTGTACATCTTCATAAGTTAAATCAGGGCTAATTTCTAGATTAATTAATAATCTTCTAGCTCCCTCTATAGATGTACCGTCAAGTAATGGTGAGTTTATAGCCTCTTTCACCGCATCCTCAACTTTAGTTTCTCCCTGTCCTACACCAACACCAATTAATGCTTTTCCACCATCTTCCATTATTGTTTTAACATCTGCAAAATCAACATTCACTAAACCGGGCACAAGGATTATATCTGTTATACCTTTTACCGCTTTGTATAGAATATCATCAACAAGTTTAAACGCCTCTGCAAATGTAAACTTTTTACCTGCTATAGTTGCCAATCTTTGATTGTGTATAACTATATATGTATCAACAACA
>CAZEUK010000057.1:0-7177 GCA_964514535.1 uncultured Aquificales bacterium | reverse complement strand
AAAACAAAAATTTTCTACAAATAAGTTATAATATTTGGTGAATGTATAAATATGGGCGATATGGAGGTAATCGTATGTCTGCAATAAGGGCTGAAGAGATAGCAGAAAGTTTAAAGAAACAGATTGAAGAGTTTGAAGCAAAGGCAAATTTAGAAGAAGTTGGAATGGTTTTGCAGGTTGGTGATGGAGTTGCAAGGGCTTTTGGTTTAGAAAATGTTATGTACAACGAAATGGTTGAATTTGAAAACGGAAAGTTAGGAGTTGCATTTAACCTAGAGGAAGACAACGTTGGTATTATTTTATTAGGTGATGAAACAGGAATTGAAGAAGGAACTAGAGTTAAAAGAACAGGAAAAATATTAGAGATACCTGTAGGAAAAGGATATATAGGTAGAGTTGTAGATGGTACAGGTAAACCTATAGATGGAAAAGGACCAATAGAAGATATAGCTTATACATCACCTGTTGAAAAGATTGCTCCCGGTGTTGTAGCTAGAAAATCTGTTCATGAACCTTTACAAACGGGAATAAAAGCAATAGATGCTATGATACCTATAGGTAGAGGTCAAAGGGAGTTAATCATTGGAGATAGGGCAACAGGTAAAACTACAGTTGCCATAGATACTATACTAAATCAAAAAGGTGAAAATGTTTTTTGTGTATATGTTGCAATAGGTCAAAAGAGGGCAGTTGTTAGACAGATAGTAGAAACATTACAAAAACACGGAGCTATGGAGTACACTTGTGTAGTTGCCGCTACAGCATCAGACCCTGCGACTATGCAGTATATAGCTCCATTTGTAGGTTGTACTATAGCAGAATACTTCAGAGACAACGGAATGCACGCATTAATCATATATGATGATTTAACAAAACACGCTTACGCTTACAGACAGTTATCACTACTTTTAAGAAGACCACCGGGAAGGGAAGCATATCCGGGGGATGTATTCTATCTACACTCCAGATTATTAGAAAGGGCGGCTAAGTTAAATGATGAGTTAGGGGCAGGTTCTTTAACAGCATTACCTATCATAGAAACTCAAGCAGGTGACGTTGCGGCATACATTCCTACAAACGTTATTTCTATTACAGACGGTCAGATATTCTTGGAAACAGACCTATTCCACAAAGGTGTAAGACCTGCTATTAACGTAGGTTTATCAGTTTCTAGGGTTGGTGGTTCAGCACAGATAAAAGCAATGAAACAGGTTGCAGGTACTCTAAGACTGGAGTTGGCTCAGTTTAGAGAGTTAGAAGCTTTCGTTCAGTTTGCATCTGAATTGGATAAAGCTACACAACAACAGATAGCAAGAGGGCAGAGATTAGTTGAGTTGTTAAAACAGCCACCAAACAAACCAGTTCCTGTTGAAAAACAGGTTGCAATTATTTATGCAGGAACAAGAGGATATTTAGATGATGTGCCTGTAAGTGAAATACAAAAGTTTGAACAGGAGTTTTACGTATTTTTAGACACTGAAAGACCAGAGGTTTTAGAGTTAATAAGAAGGGAGAAAAAATTAACTGATGAAATAGAAACAAAACTGAAAGAGGCTATAGAAACATTTAAGAAAAAAGTGGCATTTTAACGGTTAAGATTGGAGGCTAGAATATGGCAAAGTTATCACCTAGGGATATAAAGAGGAAGATACAAGGAATAAAGAACACTCAAAGAATTACGAAGGCTATGAAGGCGGTTTCCGCCGCCAAATTAAATAAAGCTAAAGCTCAGTTAAGTGCCACTAGACCATACTCAGAAAAGCTTTACGACCTGATAAACGATTTAGCCGCTTTCGTTGATAGAGATATACATCCTCTATTAAAAGTAAGGGAAGAGAGGGTTGTTGATTTTGTTGTAATAACTGCAGATAGAGGATTAGCAGGTGCTTTTAATTCCAACGTTATAAAGAAAACTATTAATACGGTTAAACAGTTAGAAGAGGAAGGTAAAAAGGTTAATCTGATATTGATAGGAAGAAAAGCAGTTCAATTCTTTAAAAATAAAAAGTTTAATATTAGGGAAGAGTATGAGGATATATACAGAGATAATTTAAATTTAAGATTTACTTCACAGGTTGGTGGAGCTATAGCTCAGAGATATGCAGATGAGGAGATAGACGCAGTTTATCTAATAAACAACGAGCTTATAACCACTGCTACATATGAAACAAAATTAAGAAAACTTTTACCTATAGAGCCTAAAATTGATTACTTAAAACTGTCGGAGTTAACTAGATATAACATAGAGCCTTCTTCTGAAGAAGTATTGGAAGAATTAATGAAAAGATATATAAACTTCCAGTTATACAGGGCGTTAGTGGAAAGCTCAACGGCAGAACATGCCGCTAGAATGATAGCAATGGATAATGCAACAAGAAATGCAGGTGAAGCGATTAAGAAATGGACTATTATCTTCAATAAAGCTAGACAGGAAGCTATTACAACAGAATTAATTGATATAATTAACGCATCAAACGCTATAAGCTAATTCCTTTTTTCTTCCACTTTTATTTTAAAATTGTTCTCTCTGTTATATAGTTATTTTCCCAACTTAAAGGTATAGCCATTATAGGGTCAAATTTCTCAATCGTTTCAAACTTTATATTATCAATATTTTTCATTATGAAAGTATCTAATTTTTCGTCGTAAGGATAGCTACAGAACGGGCTATTTTTCCATAGGAAGTAGTACGGATTAAAACTATCAAAATCTGTTTTATCCATTCTATAAAACTTTTTCAAAATAGAAATCATCTTAATAGTGTTGTTTACACCTTCCTGTCTGTTTATATCAAATGTAATTCTTCCCCTAACTTCAACAGGTAAACGTGGAGCTACATAGTAGCCAAAATATAATTTTGCAATCTTAGAGTATCTTAGAAGTTTTCTTTTTCTGTTTAGCTTGTTCCATTCAGCTCTCATATACTCAACAATTAATTTGTCTTTTATATTTTCCCCTTTTAGACAATGCCAGTAAGGTAGGTTATCAATTCTTCCTAACAGTTGTATCAATGAAAACTCTGTCAAAAATCTAATGCCAAAGCTTGTTGAGTTAATTACATAAATATCTCTGCCTAAAGTAAATCCGTTTCCAAGTATGTATAGGTAAAAAGCATTGCCTTTTCCAGCTCTCTTTAAGACCAAAGAGTTTGAAGTGTATCCTAAAGGAATTAAAACGTTATACTTTTTATTTATGAAGTTTAAATCTAAAGTTAAAATTCTAATTCCTGCAGATTTATTAAAACTCATACCTGCGTCTGTAGTTGTAGAACCACCACCAACAGTTGCGTCTATGTTAATATCGTTGTAAGTTTCTATAATATTCTCATACTCAGTTATAGAACCTTCTATACCGTAGGATATGTAAGGAACATTAGAGAAGTTGTCCTTTTTTACTATAAAGAAATCATCATTTACAAGATTTACATCTACAAAGATTAATTTAGAACTTGCTATAGGTGATGAACTTAACTTTACTATTGCAGATAGCATAATTCTTTTAATCTTAGGATTTATAGCTTTAGAATTAGTTTCATTAATTAAAGGATAAACACCTATAAAATATCTTTTCTGTTGAATATACGCAAAATCTCTACCAAACGTCATCAATGGAAGCTCTAGTTTAGTTTTTGTTTCAAATATTTTTTCAATATTTCCCCTTTCCCTTTTGTATAACTCTTCTCTGGCTAATCTATCGTAGTTAGGAGCACTGCAAGAGTTTAATAAGATTAACGATATTAAAAAGATTATTAAAAATTTTATTAAATTTTTCATTTTTTTATACCTAAAAAGTATTTCAACAATATTTATATTTTTTTTCATCTGTGAAAAAGTTATGAATGTAAAATTTTAGATTTGAAAAAAATTGACAAAAATTGTCTAAAATTCAAAAAATGTAATTAATTTGTGTAAAACAGCTTTTCCGAATAATATAGGTAGATATAATTAATTAAGGTAATTACTTTTAAATTATGCTTTATAAAATTTCTAACAATATACTTGATGCTAGGAAATTTTTAGAGTTAGGAAAACCTGCAGTAATAAAGACTGATACGTTATACGGTATATTAGGAAATGCCTTAAATAAAGACACAGTAGAGTATATTTACCAAATTAAAGGTAGAAAAAAGGAAAAACCTTTTATTATTTTAATCAGCTCAATAGACGATTTAGAGATGTTCGGTATAGAACCTTCAGAACTGGAGAGAAAACTTTTGTCTCTTAAAGGTTTAACGGTTATTTTAGATGTTAATAACTCAGATTTTGATTATTTACATCGTGGAAGTTTCTCTTTAGCTTTTAGAATTCCTAAAAAGGAAAGTCTTATAAAGTTGATTAAGGAGTTAAAATTTCCTTTAGTTGCACCAAGTTGCAATCCTGAAGGTAAAGAACCAGCTAAAAATATTAAAGAGGCTATAGATTATTTTGGAGAAAAAATACCCATATATATAGATGAAGGAGAAAACAAAAATAGTACTGCTTCAACAATAGTTAAGGTGGAAAATGGGAATATAAAGATTTTACGGGAAGGAAATTACAGCATAAAGGAAATTAAAAATATACTTTAAAACATATTTTTATTTAAAATTAATTATAAACTTTATTAATAGAGGAAATGTATGGGAAGAAAATTTAAATCTGCGGAAAGTGTTTGCTTAGGACACCCGGATAAATTGGCAGATATAATATCGGATGGAATACTAGACGAATTAATCAGAAAAGACCCTTTTTCTAAAGCTTCAATAGAGACTTTAATAACTACAGGTTTAGTTCATGTTGCAGGGGAAATATCTACAGATGGATACGTTGATATACCAGATATAGTAAGGTCCACACTTATAGAGGTAGGATACACTAAAGCAGAGTATGGCTTTGACGGTTATACAGCTGGAGTTATAACGACTATAAATGACCAAAGCCCCGAGCTTGCCTTAGGTTTATCTCCAACAGGTGCAGGGGATACAAGTATAGTTATAGGTTATGCTACAAATGAAACTGAAAACTATATGCCTCTGGCTAACAATATAGCCAATAAAATAACCAAACTATTAAATGAGTACAGAAAGGACGATATACTTCCGTTTTTAAGACCGGATGGTAAGGCTGTGGTGGTCGTTGAGTATGATGAAAATGATAAACCTGTAAGGGTTGACAGTGTTTCTATTCTCGTTCAGCATGAACCTTACATATCTGAAGAGGAGTTAAAGAGAGAGATAACGGAAAAGGTTATATATAAAGCTATTCCTGAAAAATTTATTGATAAAGATACAAAAATAATTATCAATCCTATCGGTAGATTTGTTATAGGTGGTCCTATGGCAGATACAGGTTTGACAGGTAGAAAGACTATAGCCGATGCTTACGGAACATCTGCTCCGTCAGGTGGAAGTGCATTTTCAGGTAAAGACCCTACAAAAATAGACAGGTCAGCTTCCTATATGGCTAGATGTATAGCTAAACATATAGTAGCGTCAGGAATTGCAGACAGATGTTTAATAGAGATGGTATATATAATAGGTATGGACAGACCTGTTCTTTTTAATATTAAAACGAATAACAAAAGTATTGACACTGATAAACTTCAAGAAGATATTAAAAATATATTTGACATATCGCCTATAGGTATTATAAATTTTTTAAGCTTAAGAGAACCAATATATAAATTAACTGCGATGGAAGGGCACTTTGGGGTGGAAAGAGAAGAATTTAAATGGGAATTAATCAATAACGATATATTGGGAGAGTTAAATGATGGCAAAAAACGGTATTAAACTTTCAAATCTTTACGATTTTGTAGTTTTTAGAGCTTTGGTTGAGGTGGAGGCTAGGAGGGCGAGAACTTATAATAAGGATACTAGGTTTTCCATAGGTTTCTTCTACTCCCCAGAAATCGCAGAGTATCTAAGAAGTGATAGTATAAGATACCTAGGCTTTAAGAAGAAGATTAAGGATATTTTGAAAGAACCTGATGTTATAGCTCCAGTTGAAGATGATTTTATATTTTTCTTCTTCCCGGACATATCTAGAGAGGAAGCGGAGAAAAAAGTTGAACAGATTAAAAGATTATTCAGGAACAGAAATATAATTGAAGGAATAGCATCCTATCCGGAAGACGGTAAAACTGAGTATGACCTATTCCACAGATTAATAGACATAATGAATGAAAAACTTATACCTGTTATTAAACTTTACGAGGAAGAGGAAGAAGAGTAAATAATTAATCAAAAATCACAAGATTATCCCTGTGTACAGCTTCTGTAAATCTTCCAAGCCTTTTTTTTATCTCTTCTGATTTTAAACCTTTTATCTTCTTCAACTCTTTATAGTTATAATTAACTATCCCCTTACCTATTATCTTTCCATCTAAATTTTGAATAACAACAACATCTTTCTCATTAAAAATACCTTCTATATCTACTATTCCAGTTGGTAGTAAACTTTTTCCATCCCTTACTGCATTTTCAGCCCCATAATCTACTATAACTTTTCCCTTCGGTGATGATAATAGCTTTATCCAGCTTTTTTTCTTTGAAAGTTTGTTTTTCTGTGGATATATAAAACTGCCTATTTTTCTACCGCTTAGTATATCTGAAATAATATTTTCTTTCTTCGGTGCAATTACAACAGGTATTCCATGAGATGTTGAAAGTTGGGAAGCTTCAAGTTTACTTCTCATTCCACCTGTTCCATACTTGGATTTGGAAGAACCTGCATACTTTAAAACATCATTTATATCTGTTATTTCATCTATCAACTTTGATTTTTTATCTGAAGGTTCTCCAGTATATAATCCACCTGCAGTTGAAAGTATTATTAAAAGGTCTGCATCTGTTAAAACTGCCACGTGAGAAGCTAAAAAGTCGTTATCACCGAAAACAATTTCTTCAACACCAACTGTATCATTCTCATTTATAATCGGTACAATTCCCATCTCTAAAAGCTTATTAATCGTATTCTTAGCTAAGATATATCTTTTCCTTTCCTGTAATCCTTCTATAGTTAAAAGAATTTGACCTATATTTAGGTTTTGTTCAGAAAATATTTTGTCGTATATCTGAATTAGATAGGCTTGACCTACAGAGGCTAAAGCCTGTTTTTCTGTAATATTCTTAGGTTTAGTTTTTAATCCTAATTTAATCAGACCTGATAGTACAGCCCCAGATGAAACAATTATGAAC
>CAZEUK010000056.1:0-7183 GCA_964514535.1 uncultured Aquificales bacterium | reverse complement strand
GAGGAATAGGAGATATTCCTTACTCTGCTTTAAAGCTAAAAGATGAGTATGCAGAGTTTGACGCTGAAAAAGTTTTTGCAGATATACTACCAAACCAGCCCATAGACGATCATAAACTTTGTATATGTGGAGATATTTTAAAAGGTATAGCGAAACCTTACGATTGTAAAGTTTTCGGAACAGCCTGTACTCCACAAAATCCTCTTGGTTCTTGTATGGTTTCCTCAGAAGGAGCTTGTGCCGCATACTATAAATACGGGAAGTTACAATTAACTTGACAGTAAAACTTAGTAATTATTCATTACTCAATAGATAATAAATTCTATCTAATAAACGCTAATTCGGGAATTAAATCTAGTTGTTTTGTTTTAATAGGCTAAAATAAAGTATTTCAATTAAATTGATACTTTGTTAAAATCAAAAAGTTATAAGACTACGTTTCCTTAAATCTATACCTTAATACTTTATAAACTTGCGTTCAATTATGCTTAACTATATACCAAGTGTTTTTATAAACCAAAGATTTTTTTCATTCAATTAGATAAAATTTTAGTATCTTTAAAAATCTATCTTAATAGGAGTTTTTACAATGGCTTTTCCTATCCATAGGGCTAGAAGATTAAGAAAAAATGAACAGATAAGAAGGTTAGTAAGGGAAACCTGCTTGTCTATAGATGATATAGTCTATCCAATCTTTATAGAAGAAGGAAAAAACATAAAGATAGAAATCCCCTCTATGCCTGATATTTACAGATATTCAATAGATAGACTTTCAGAGGAATTGGACGAGGTTGTTAAACTTAATATACCTGCGGTTATACTCTTTGGAATACCTAAACATAAAGATGAGGTAGGAAGTGAGAGCTGGAATGATGAGGGAATAATACAACAGGCAGTTAGATATATAAAAGAAAACTATCCGCAGTTATACGTTATTACAGATGTATGTTTTTGTGAATATACATCACACGGTCATTGTGGAGTTTTAAAAGGGAGTGATGTTGATAACGATGAAACACTTGAAAATCTGAAAAAGCAGGTAGTATCTCACGCTAAAGCAGGAGCTGATATGGTAGCTCCTTCAGGTATGATGGACGGAATGGTTAAAGCTATAAGGGAAGCTCTAGACGAAGCAGGTTTTAAAGATATACCTATAATGTCTTATTCGGCTAAATTTGCCTCTGCATATTACGGTCCTTTTAGAGATGCGGCAGAATCAACTCCTGCCTTTGGAGATAGAAGAAGTTATCAGATGGATTTCCATAACAGCAGGGAAGCTTTAAAGGAAGTCCTATTTGATGTTGAGGAAGGGGCAGATATAGTTATGGTAAAACCTGCATTGGCTTATTTAGATATTATTAGCAAAATTAAAGAAAATGTTTATCTTCCTGTTGCGGCTTACAATGTAAGTGGGGAGTACTCAATGATTAAGGCAGGAATAAAGATGGGTTGGATAGATGAACGGGTGATATACGAAACTTTGGTGGCTATTAAAAGGGCAGGTGCAGACATAATAATAACTTACTTTGCTAAAGATTTGGCTAAATTTTTATCTCGTTTATAATTTTTTTAATTAATTAAAAATTGGAGAGGATTTATTAAATGGAATTGTGGAAGAAAAGCTTAAAAGAATTATCAGATTTGATAAACAGTAAAGAGGTTAAACCTTCAGAAGTTGTTGAGGCGTTTATAAAAAGAACAGAGGAGATAGAGCCTAAAATAAATGGATATATAACCTTTTTAGGTGAGAGAGCTTTAGAAGAGGCTAAAAAGAAAGATGAAGAGTTGGCAAAAGGTAATAGCATAGGAAAACTTTTTGGAATACCTATAGCTATAAAGGACAACATAATAACTAAAGATATAAAAACCACCTGTGCTTCTAAGATACTTGAAAACTTTTTGCCTCCTTACAACGCAACGGTTATAGAAAAGCTTGAAGGGGAAGGATATATATTAACGGGAAAAACTAATCTAGATGAGTTTGCTATGGGCTCATCTACCGAAAACTCCGCGTTCTTTACAACTAAAAATCCTTGGGATTTAACAAGAGTGCCCGGTGGCTCTTCAGGTGGTTCGTCTGCTGTTGTATCTGCAGGATTAGTTCCTGCTGCATTAGGGTCTGATACAGGAGGGTCTATAAGGCAACCTGCCGCTTTCTGTGGAGTTGTGGGGTTTAAACCTACCTATGGACTGGTGTCCAGATATGGCTTAGTAGCCTTTGCCTCATCTTTAGACCAAATAGGAACTTTCTCAAGGACAGTTGAGGATACAGCAATACTTATGAACGTTATAGCAGGTAAAGATGAAAAGGATAGTACATCAGTTAAAACTGAAGATATAGATTTTACATCCTTTATAGGAAAGGATATTAAAGGTATTAAAATTGGCATACCGAAAGAGTATTTTCCTGATGATTTAGACAATAATGTTAAAGAGATTATTTTAAAAGGTGTTAGACAGCTAGAAGATGAAGGGGCAGAGATAGTTGAAATATCCTTACCTACATCCAAATATTCAATAGAAGCCTACTATATTATTGCTCCTTCTGAAGCGTCTTCAAACTTGGCAAGGTATGACGGTGTTAGATATGGATATAGGACAAAAGATTACAAAGATTTGGAAGAGATGTACTCTAAAACAAGGGCAGAAGGTTTTGGAGCAGAAGTTAAGAGAAGAATAATGCTAGGAACTTATGCATTATCATCAGGATATTACGACGCCTACTACCTAAAGGCTCAAAAAGTTAGAACGTTAATATACCAAGAGTTTATGGATGCCTTTAACAAGGTTGACGTTATAATAACTCCAACAACTCCTGACGTTGCATTTAAAATAGGTGAAAAATCTAATAATCCTGTAGAGATGTATCTATCAGATATATTTACAGTCTCAGTAAATATGGCAGGTTTACCTGCAATCAGTGTACCTGCAGGATTTAAAAACTCACTTCCTATAGGTATGCAGATAATAGGAAAACCTTTTGATGAGGGAACAGTTTTACAAGTTGCAGACAGATTTGAAAAATTAAACAATTACAATTTAAACTTCCCTTCCCTATAAACTTTCCTTTTTTTCATACAGGATAGGAAAACCATAATTAATTAAACTCCAAACTAATTTAGCTAACTCTCTCTCCGCTAAATATCTGTCTTTTTCCCTCTTTGATACAAGCTCTTCAGGTCTGTAATCTCCTATACAAAATTTACTATCAATACATAGATAACCTAAATCAACCGTTTCTAAAGAGGCATCTATTAAAGTTTGATAGGAAAAATCTTTCCTTTTTCCTTTACTGTCAAATGCTATAACTTTACCGTTGTCCAAAAACACCCATAAAATAGTCCTTCCATCAACGGCCTTATTGAGAACCGCCATTACAAGATGACCCCTTATTTCGTACTTATCAACAACCTTTGAAAGCTTTTTAACCATAGGAACAAGCTCTTTATACGCATACTTTGTTGCTAAGACATGATTTTTTTTATCAAATATCACTCCATCAGATTTTAAAAACTCAAAATATTTTTCAATATATCTCTGTTTATCCCCTGCAAGTCCCTTATCCCATATATCTTTAGTTATTCCAAAACAATCTCTAACTGCATTATCATTAAACCTTTTCTGTTTTATCAATGAACTGAACAACATAATCTCAGGTAGATAGTGTCTGTAAGCTGTTTCATCTGAAGGTTTAAACTCAACTATTAAAACTTTGTCTTTAAACTTGTAGTAGTATCTAATAAATCTTTTATCTTCTTTATCCTTTACAATCTCCATATAGTATTCATTCTGGGGATAAAAAAGTGAAAACTGCTTTAAATCTGTGTTTTTAGGATATATCCTTAGATTTAACGGAGAGTTATAGACAAACATCTTTAATTTTTTGTCAGGTGTAGCTCCAACAAAACAGTAAGGGGAAAGAATATTATCATTATTCCTAATTAAAAATTTATTTTTATAATCAGATGGAATAGATAATGAGATATTACATCTTTTAGAGTTATAAACAGACCAGTAATGTCCTTCTTTATCAGGGAAGTTTAAAGCTATCTTTATTCTTACAGTTTTACTTAAATTTTCCAGTATATTTTCTGTAAACTCCTTTGTCCTTTTAAATATATTTGTCCTTATTGAGTAGTATTTTGCTACTAACTCACCGTATTTATAAATTTCATCAATATATTCTAGTCTTCTGTTAAATTTAGAAAGTTGTATCTTTGAGTTTTGAAATACATAAAAAATCTCAGGATTAGGTAAATTGATTATTACCTTATGAACGGTATTTTTAAATATAGCCTTATCCAAATTATAGCCTACTCCTACTGTATACTGTACTTTTCCACTGTAAAGACCACCGTAGTTGATATAAACATCAAGACTTTCTCTGTATATTCCAAAATTTTGAATAAAAAGCTCCTTTATATACTCTGCAGTTGTCTTTGTCTCCCTTTTATCTATATAAATATTTTTAATAATTGCTACAACGTAAAATCCTAAAATAATACCCGCAATTAATACAGCCTTACCTTCAGGTCTTTTTAATAAATCTTTATCTATAAATCTCATCTTTTTAACCTTTAACTTCAAATCTTACAGATTTTATATCAAACTTTTTAAGTTTAAACACAGTTTTTAAAAAACTAATAAAATCATTTTTGATTTTTTCCTCTGTGCTATCTTCCATTAAAACATCAGATATAATTACAGGTTTTAGATAATATCTGAACTCAGAGAGATTTTTATCTTTAAAAAACTGTTCCAATTTATTATCTTCAGGTAATCTTTCTATAGAAAGTGGAGTAATTATATACATACCTTCCGATATGTTTGAACTTAAATGAATATTTCTTTTAATATTACAGACAATTCCTTCTTTCCCATCCTCAATCTTAACTATTCCACAATTTGTATTTTTCTTCTTAACAAAAACAAAAGTCCCTAAATCTTTAACAATTCTTTTGTCTTTAATTTTTTCAAAATCTTTTATTTCACTTTGAAGTATGGAAAACTCATAACTGTTAACAGATTTTATATTTGAAATTTTTAAATCTACATATGCAGGTAATATGTTTCCCTTTAAACCTATATTTTTATTGTAAACAAATGACTGTTTTTTTCTTTTAAAATCCTTAAATGGAAAGTAAAGCTTAATCAAACCGTAAACATAAAAATCTTTAACCTGTACAA
The DNA here is from genome assembly GCA_964514535.1 of uncultured Aquificales bacterium. Classification (GTDB taxonomy): domain Bacteria; phylum Aquificota; class Aquificia; order Aquificales; family Hydrogenothermaceae; genus QNZC01. The sequence continues at coordinate 1,996 of CAZEUK010000056.1, read as the reverse complement.
TAGCCTTATCATCAACATATAAAATTTTTACAACGGAAACAGATTTTTGAACTAAAGACTGTTTATACTCAAAATCTTTTAATCTTACTATAGGTGGAATAATATTTTTTGCCTTTAGATATATAAAAAAGATACCAACAATTAGAACAGACAGGAAAGAGACCAAGCCTAGTTTTAAATATCTATAATCCATAAAAAAACCTTAATTAAACTTTTTATTAAATGAATATATAATTAAAATTACTATTTTTAAAGTTAAAATCTCCAATTAAAGATTTTTTCTCAAATTTGGGTCTAAAGCATCCCTTAAAGCATCTCCCAGTATGTTAAAAGCCAAGATAGTTATAAATATAGCCACACCTGAAGAAAGTATCCAAGGATACTCAGATATTACAGATATACTTCTAGCATCAGCTAACATATTTCCCCAACTTGCGTAAGGTTCTTGAATACCTAACCCTAAAACAGATAAAGCACTTTCCCCCAGAATATAGGCAGGTATCGATAAAGTTGCAGATACCAATAAAAAGGAAAAAGTATTCGGAATAATATGTTTTAAGATAATTCTTAGAGAACTTGCACCGTAGGATTGGGCGGCTATTACAAACTCCTTTTCCCTGATAGATAGAACCATTCCCCTTATAACCCTTGCCAAACCAGCCCAGCCTATAAAGGATAAAACTATAACAATAAGAAAGTATAGTTCTACAGATGATATATCTGCAGGGAATACAGCCCTTAAAGCCAGTATGAGATAAAAACCGGGGAAGGACATTACGATTTCGGAAATTCTCATTAAGATATTATCTACTATCCCACCAAAATAACCTGATATACCACCTATTAAAGCTCCAATCGTGAAAGATATTAACACTCCAACTAAACCGATAGAAAGGGATATTCTCCCTCCGTAAAGTATTCTTGAGAATATATCCCTACCTAGTTTATCAGTGCCTAATAAAAATATCTTTCCACCTTTATCAACACCAAAAAGATGTATGTCTGTAGGTATAAATCCTAAAAGATAATGTTTTTCTCCTCTAACAAAGAAACGAAGAGTATATTTTTTAGTTTTATCTTCCTCATAAACAGGTAAAGTTGGACTTAATTTTTTATAACCGTAAACAAATGGAATTAGATGGAACTTACCATTTTCATCTATAAAGTGTAGCCTTGTAGGTGGATGGTATTGGCAGTTTTTATGTTGATAATCGTATGGATAAGGTGCTATAAAATCTGCAAAAATGGCAGATAGATAAAGAATTATTAATATATGTAAAGATAAAAAGGCTAATCTATTTTTTTTTATATAGTTTAAAACTTCACTCATCTTAATAACTCTTTAAATTTATTTGTTCCGAAGACAATAAGAAAGACTAACGAGTAAATAAAAACAATTGTTGCCCCTGTTGGAGTTCCCCATATGTAAGATATATATATTCCTAATACAACAAAAGTTATACTACTGATTACTGAAAAGATTAATATTTTCTTATAATGCCAAAAGAATTGTTTAGACAGTGCGGTAGGTAAAATCATCATTGCAGAAGCCAAAATAACTCCCACCAGTTTAACAGCCAACACAGTTGCTATAGCTATAATTACTATTAAACTGTAATAATAAAAAGTTGTATTAACTCCGCTAACATAGGCTACCTCTTCGTTATAACAACAAAACATTATTTTCCAAAACTTTATAAAAATGAATGGAATTATTAACATAAAAAATATTGATAGAATAAAAATGTCATCTTTAGATATTATTAAAATATCTCCAAATAAAAAGGAAAAAAGGTCTGATGAGTAGTTAGATGTTTTTGTAAGGAGAATAACACCTAAAGCCATAGACATAGAAAATAAAATTCCTATAGATACATCTTCATTAATACTTCCACTTCTACTTATATAACCGATAAGTAAAGCTACTAAAATGGCAAAAATTAAAGCGATAATTGTTGGAGATATACCTAAAAATACGCCTAAAGTTAGTCCTCCA
>CAZEUK010000055.1:0-7235 GCA_964514535.1 uncultured Aquificales bacterium | reverse complement strand
TTTAAATTTAAATAAATTTGATATTTAAAATAAATTAAAGTAAATTAAGATTAAGAAAAATTTATCAATTTAGGGAGGTATTAGAAGATGGAGATGACTTACGGCGGAGTACCTATAGCAGAAAAAATACTTTTAGTTTTAATGTTAGCTATGTTGTTGGTATTATGGGGTACAATTATGTATAAGATGGGAACAAAGGACAAGTAGGAGATTATTGTGGAAAATAAAGAGGAGTTATTTGAAGTAGAACTAAAGGCTTATCCCTTCGCTATAGTTGGTTTTTTTATAACTGATAAAGAACCTCAAAACAGTTTCAGAGAGGAATTATCCGCTGAAGAGATGGAAAAGATACAGGAATTAATAAAAAAGTATATATTTAAAGAAGGTGTTGAAGTTGTTATAGCTCCTTTCGTCGTACCACCAGACCAAGTTAACGATGCATTAAATCAACTTGCCAATCAGGTCTTTAATAACGACTTAGAAGAGGGCAATTAAGTATGGTTAAAGTCGTTATATCTGGTGTTTTAGGAAGAATGGGTCGCAGAATTGCAGAATTGGCCTACAATGACAAAGATATTGAGATAGTAGCAGGATTGGAAAATCCGGACTGTGCCCATTTTCATAATACTGTAGGAGAAATACTTAACATTGATGATTTAAACGCTCCAATATTAACAGACCTTTCAGAAGTTTTAGATAAAACTGATGTGATAATAGATTTCGCAAATAATACAGATGCTGTTTTAGGTCATACACGTTTAGCAACAAGTGATAAAAAGGCTATGGTCATAGGAACTACCGGTTTTAGTGAAAGGGAAATAGAGGAGATAAGGGAACTGTCAAAAGAGATACCAATAGTTTTAGCTCCAAATATGAGTATTGGTGTAAATTTACTGTTTAAACTTGTTAAAGAAGCGGCTAAAGTTTTAAAGGATAAAGGATTTGATATTGAAGTAATTGAAATGCATCACAGATTTAAAAAAGATGCACCATCAGGAACAGCTGTAAAACTAGTTGATATATTAAAGGAAGAAACAGGAATAAACAATGTTGTTTACGGTAGAGAAGGATTTTATGAGAACGGAAGACCTGATGATGAAATTGCTGTATTCTCGTTAAGGGGTGGAGATGTTGTAGGTGAACATACAGTTATATTTGCAGGTTTAGGAGAAAGGGTAGAGTTAACACATAAAGCATCATCTAGGGATATTTTCGCGAGAGGTGCAATAGAAGCGGCAAAATGGATAAAAGGGAAGCCTGCAGGTCTATACGATATGCAGGACGTTTTAGGATTAAAGTAAACTTTTTGTTTTTCTTTTAATTTTATAGTGGTGTTAACAAAGATATTAAAAAACATCTTAAATACAAAAATCCCCCATTCCATAGATTATAATCCATATTTAGATGGTTTGAGGGGATTATCTATAGTACTTGTAGTTTTATTCCACTTTTTTCCAAATATATTTAGTTTTGGATTTGTAGGAGTTGATATATTTTTCATGCTGTCAGGATATTTAATAACAACAATAATCATTAATAAAATAGAAAAAAATGCTTTTTCTTTTAAAGAATTTTATAGAAATAGGGCAAGAAGGCTTTTTCCAGCATTAATAACTATCCTAATCTTTTCTTTAATTTTTGGTTTTTTCTTTTTGTTTCCTTCAGAGTACAAAGATTTGGCTAAACACGTTAAAAGTTCAGCTTTATATTATGAGAATTTTAGACTTATAAATGAAATAAGTTATTGGGATAAGGATGCATTTTTAAAACCTTTATTACATATATGGTCTTTATCTGTAGAAGAACAATTTTATTTATTTTGGCCTATTACTTTGATTATTTTATATACTTCTAGGTTAAAAAAATTTTTATTTGAAGCAATTTTATTTTTATTCATTCTAACATTTTTTATTTCTTTAATTTTAACTTTTAATAATCCAGAGGTTGCATTCTTTCACACATTATCGCGAACTTGGGAACTACTTTACGGTGCTTTACTTGCGTTTGTAGTTAAAAAATATAATTCAATAACCTATATACAAAATTTAAAAGCTTTTATTCCTTTACTATTTTTAATCTCAATAGTAATTCTTTTATATGAACAATCTACATACAATCCAATAAAAATATTCATTGTATTATCAATAACTTTTATGTGGATGTTTATCCTTGTTAAAGAAAAAAAAGATGTAATCTTAGGGAATAAAACATTAATCTTTTTCGGATTAATATCCTATTCCCTATATTTATGGCACTATCTAATTTTAGGCTTCCTATATATATTTGGATATACAAATATTTTTTTCTTAACAACAGGATTATTAATATCTTTTATTTTTTCTATATTAACATTTAAATTTATAGAAGTACCTTTCAGAAAAAGAAAGGATTATAAAACAGCAATAATATTATTTTTAACTCTGATTATAATTGCTCTGATTAGTCAACAAATTTATGTTAAGCAGGGATTATCTAGCAGGTTAGGAATTTTATTGAAAAATGAAAAATCTATTATGGAAAAATTCCAGTTTGGACAAAGATTTGATAAAAATTGCACGGATATTCTTAAATCACTTGGATTAGATACTAAGTTATTTGGATACTGTAGAGCTAATACAAAGGATATATCACAAGTAAAAGTTGTTATACTTGGAGATTCTCATTCTATTGCCATATATGAAGGATTAGAAAATAAATTATCACAGAAAAATATTGGTGTAATTCTTTTAGGTAGAGACGGTTGTTTACCTTATATGAACACAGGTACAGGTTCTTTTTCCAATAAAAAAAGTGTATTAGAGTGTTTAAATAAAAATAAAGAAACATATAAGATTTTTGACAAAATAAAAAATTTAAAAGTTGTTATTTTAGCAAGTAGAATTGCTTACTATTATACCGGTTATGGTTATGGAGATAGTGAGAAAAAAGAAAGTAGAATAGTGTTTTCAGAATATTTTTATAATAATCCTAGTTATAATCAAAAAGCCATCTTTCTCAAACACCTTCAAGAAACATTTAGCTATTTCCAAAAGAGAAAAATTTATACATTCCTTATAATAGAAAATCCAGAGCTTGGATTTAGTCCTAAAGTATGTTTGAAAAGATTTATATTGCCTAATCCAAGAGAAAAGAACTGTTATTTACCTGAGGAAGAATATATCAAGAGAAGAAAAATTTATCTAGCTGAAGTTAAAAACTTGGTTAAGAAATATAAATATGCCTTTATAATAGATCCAAAAGAAGTATTTTGTAAAAATAATTTATGTATTATTTATGAAAATAAAATACCTCTATACTATGATGATGACCACCTGACTATTTACGGCGGAAAAAAGTTAGCAAATCATTTTTATAAAGAATTATTAAAGATAATAGCTAAATAGAATAAGTATATATATCAAACTGGCTAAATTTATCTAACATATAGCTAAAATTTCACTCAAATTATAAATAACACCAATTTGGAATTTAATTTCAGTTAATTTATTGGATAAAATAAAGGATTTCAATTAAATTTATAGTTAGTTAATATCAAAAAGATATAAAATATTAATTTTTACTTTATTTGAATATTTATGGTTGCTGTTATGGTATTTATTCAAAAAATGTTTATTTTATTAATTGTCTTATAAATTATGTTGATTTATAACTATTAATAAATTTAAAAAGAAACTTTATTATTGGTGTCAAGGAGGATTTTCTTATGGGAAAAAAATATTTAGCTTTTGTTTTGGCTTTAGCAATGGTTGTATCTTTCAACTTTAACAGTTGTTCCCAGTTGTACAACAATACTGAAGAGGTGTCCCTTGGAGACGCAGGACAGTTTATGGATTTTCAGTACGGTAAAGTTTTAGATGTTAGCTATGTAAGAATAAAAGACACAGGATTAGGTGCGGCAGTTGGTGCAGTTTTAGGTGCAATAATAGGAAGTTTTGTAGGAGAAGGAAAAGCTAACACGTTAGCCCAAGTGCTAGGTGGCTTAGGAGGTGCTTATTTAGGTTATAAGGCAGATACTGCTAATGCCCAACAGTTAATAGTTGAGTTAGACGATGGGCAAAGAGCAGCTATAGTTGTTAGAGGGACAGAGTTTAAACCGGGAGACAGAATAAGAATTATTTATAACGGTGGAAAAATAGTTAGAGTGGAAAAGGTTGGTTCAGGATACGGAGCAGATGTTCAATAACTGTTTTATCTCCGATGAATAAAAGGATAAAGGGAAAAGTTTTTGAGGAGATAGCAGAAAGATATTTGTTAGAGAAAAATTACCAAATACTGTTTAAAAACTTCTTCTCCCAATATGGTGAGATAGATATAATAGCTTTAGATAGTGAAAATAATCTCGTTTTTATAGAGGTAAAAGGTAGAAATAGTTTAAAGTATGGGAGAGGGGAGGAAAGTATAACTAAAAAAAAGATTAGGTCTATAGTAAAAACCGCCCAATACTTTCTATACAAATATCCTGATATAGAGTATAACAGTATAAGATTTGACGTAATATCTATTTTTAGAGATAAAATTAATCATATAGAAAATGCTTTTTATTTGGAATAATAAGGTTTGATGTTATGAGGAGAATAAAAGTAAAGGTTAAACCTAACGCTAAAAGGGAAGAGATAAAAGAGATAGAAAGGGATTATTTTGAGGTTAGAACAACTGTTGTTCCTGAAAAAGGTAAAGCAAATAAAAGGGTAATAGAGATTTTGTCTAAATATTTTAAAATCCCAAAGTCTAGGATAAGGTTAGTTAGGGGAGAGAGTAGTAGAGAAAAAATCTTTGAGTTAGAGGAGTAAGTATGATTGATACACACGCACATTTGGATATGTTAAAAACTAAACAGGATTTAATAGAAAGTATAGAAAAACTTGATTACATAATAACTATAGGTTGTGATATAGAGGAGATTTACAAGGCAGTTGATATAGCAAACAGATACGATAATGTTTTTGCTTCAGTAGGTTTCCATCCTTACGATGTTAAAGATTTAGATATTGAGAAAGTTGAAATTTTAAAAGAGTTAGCATTAAACAATAAAAAAGTTGTAGGTATAGGAGAAACAGGTTTAGATTACTACAGAGATATAACCCCTAAAGAGAAACAATGGAAATTTTTTGAAAAACAAATTGAGTTAGCTAAAGAGTTAAATCTACCTTTAATAGTTCACTCTAGAAGTGCTAATGAAGACACTGTAAGAATATTAGAAAACTATGCACCATTTAAAGCAAGTGGTATTATCCACTGTTTTGGTGGAGATATGGATATGATGGAAAGATGTGTTGATTTAGGTTTTTATATATCTTTTGCAGGTAATATAACCTATCCTAAAGCTAATAACTTAAGAGAAGTCTTAAAGAAAACACCTTTAGACAGATTATTGTTAGAAACTGACAGCCCATTTTTATCCCCACAGAAAAGAAGAGGAAAACCGAATAAACCTTCAAACATTTTCTATACATTAGAGTATGTAGCTGACTTTTTAGGAATGGAAAAGGAAGAGTTAGAAAAAATAACTGATGAAAATGTTAAAAGATTGTTCAAAAAAGCTTTTTCTAAAGAGTTAGTCAGTTAGTATGGATGAAGTAATAAAAACTGCTGACGGAACAGAGACTTTATTTAATGAAGAGTTTAAAGAGGCTTATCACAGTATAAAAGCAGGTGCTTATGTAGAGAGTTTACACAAATTCATAAATCCATGTAGGATAAAAGAGTTAGCTATTAAAAATGGTCATATAAAGATTTTAGACGTAGGGTTTGGTTTAGGTTATAACGTTGCAGTTGCAATAAAAGAAGCTGTAAAAGTTAATCCAAATGTAAAACTGGAAATTGTATCAATTGAGAAGGATAAAAATATTTTTGAAAAGATAAAAAAATTAAATATAAATGAAGATTTGAGAGATATTTACCAAAAGATATTCAAAGGTGAATTTTATAAAGAAAAGATAGGAAATGAGATATTTGATGTTTATAAAGTATATTCTGAAAACTTTGATTTAAAAATAATATTTGGTGAAGGAAGAAAAATTATAAAAAATCTACCTAATAATTTACAGTTTGATGCAGTTTTTTACGACCCTTTTTCTCCTAAGGTAAACACAGAAATGTGGACATTGGAATTGTTTAAAGAGATAAAGAGATTAATCAGTGAAGAGGGAATTTTAGCCACTTACAGTGCTTCTTTAGCTGTAAGAAAAGGATTGTTGGAAGCTGGTTTTAAGATAGGTTTAGTTGAACCTGTTGGAAGGAAAAGTTATTCAACTGTTGCATCTTTAAAGGGAAACATTCCACCTTTGAATGAAAAAGAAAAGAATAGATTAGAAAACTCCCCCTACGCTGTTCCTTACAGGGATAATAAAGATTTATCTTTACCACGGGAAGATATAAGACAGAATTGGGAAGAGAAAGTAAAAGAAAGAATTAAATCTAAACTTTAATTAATCATAAAATATATTTTTAAAATTTCTATAATAGTATCGGTTTTAAAAAATTTGGATGGTTCAGTATGGGAAGTATAGGAAAACAGATACCTTACTTTGAGTTTTTAGATGGAATAAAAGGTAAAAGCTTATACGATTTGAAACAGAAACATCACATTGTTATATACAAAACAGATAACGACACTTTAGAAAAGTATGAAGAAGATTTTGAAAAGGCTAACATAAAGCTTATAGACTTTGTCCAACTAATATCAACCGACTTTCTAAAAAAGTTAGGTTTAGATGATAAAGAAGAGTTTATAATCATTGCAGATAAGTTTGGAGTTATACAGTATATAGGAGATAAAATTTTACCTTTTAATGAGATTATGAATATTATCTTTTTTGCAGAAAATGAAGGCTGTTGCTCTCTATAATATAGTTAGTATAAATTAACTTTATAAACAAAACTTTTAGAGGACAAAAATGGCTTCATACTCATCTGTTGATAAAGCTTTAGCACAGGTTGCCGATATTCACGCATCAGACATAATTCTTTTATCTTTTATAATTCTTGGTGCAGGGGTGTTAACTTATGTAATTCTTTTGATGAAAGATAAGAAGAAACCACCTGAGGAGAGACGGTCTCAATTTGCATTATTCCTGATAGCCTTAAATGTTAGTTTTTTTACAACGGTTGTTATATTTGTGTATAAAGTTGTTATGATAGGTTTAGCGTATCTATTTAGTCATTAACAAAGTTTATAAATGGGAGAACTTAATGGAAAATAAAAAGCTAAAGGTTGGTGTTATCAGTTTAGGTTG
>CAZEUK010000054.1:1186-7263 GCA_964514535.1 uncultured Aquificales bacterium | reverse complement strand
ACTAAGTTTATCTGTATTTGCAAAAGAAATACATTACAAAAGTAAAGTATACGGAATATCTGTTGGAGATGTTGTTATAAAAGATTATGGAGATAAGATAATTGTTGAAGGTAGCACTTATAGAGGTTTATCTTGGTTGTATAACTACTCATTTAAATTTAAAGCTATTGGTGATAAGTACTATCTTTATGAGAATGAAAATGGAAAGGAAAAAGTTTACACAAATGAGAAGATATATGAAAAGAAAGCTTGGCTTCCAATTCTGGTAGATTTCATAAGATACGGTAAAATTAGAAAAAATATTTACTATCCATTTAAACTCAAGATAGAAGGAAATAAATATATAATCATTCCACTTAAAAGTAAAAAGGTTAAAAGGATAGAGTTTACAGTTAATAATAAAGATAGGTATCCTGTAGAAATATACATTGATGGTAAAATAGATATTACTATCATTAGGGAAGATTAAGGGAATTAATTCTTAAATTGAGAATACCAGATAATATAAGGATTAAAAGATATAAACCTAAAAAACTCCCAATAATAGTAGAAATAGTATTTTTCTCTTCTGCAATTCTTTTTCTTATATATATAATTTTCTTTGGTAAAGACACTCTGGAATTTTTAAAAAGAAAAAAACTAGAGATGGATTTAAAAAATCTTCAATCTGTGTTAATAAACTATAGGAAAAAATATAATTTTTTTGCAGGTGATGACCCTAAAGCAGAAAAGAGATGTCCAGATGGTATATACATATTAAATGGTAATGGTTCTAACTATATAGGAGATTACAGGGACGAAGAGGAACAGGCTATAAGACATTTAAGATGTTTAAAATTTTTAGACGGTGATTTTGATGAAAAATATATAAACTATCCTAAAAACCCTTACGGTGGTATTTACAAATATAGTTTTGTAAAAATAAACGGTAAAAAGTATAACGTTATAAAGATTACTAATTTAGATAAAAAAAGAATGTTAGAAATAGATAAAGATTTAGATGATGGTAATCTAAAGACAGGGAAAGTAAGATATTTAGAGGAGAAAAGATTTAATAAAAAAGATAATTTGTTAATACTCATAATAAGATAGAGGTTGTTTAGATGATAAAAGGATTAATAAAGAAAATTACAGAAAGGGAAAATTTAACGACTGATGAAATGGAATATCTGTTTAATGAGATTATGGAAGGAAAGTTAACTGACGCCCAGATAGGAGCTGTTCTAATAGGTTTAAAAATGAAAGGAGAAACTGTAAATGAAATCGTTTCCGCCGCTAAGGTGATGAGAGATAAGGCTGTAAAAGTTAATATTGAAGATAAATCAAATCTTGTTGATACCTGCGGAACAGGTGGAGATAAGGTTGATACTTTTAACGTATCAACTATTACCGCTTTTGTTGTTGCAGGAGCAGGTGTTAAAGTGGCAAAGCATGGGAACAGGTCTGTATCTTCAAAGTGTGGAAGTGCAGATATTATGGAGGCTTTGGGAGTAAAGATTGATTTATCACCAGAGAAGGTTAAAGAAGCAATAGAAAAAATAGGGTTAGGCTTTTTATTTGCACCTATATTTCATCCTGCTATGAAGAATGTTATAAAACAGAGGAGAGAGCTTGGGGTAAGAACAATATTTAATATCCTAGGACCTTTATCAAATCCAACTGGAGCTTACTATCAACTTGTAGGTGTTTATGATGAAAAGCTAGTAAAACCTATCGCAGAAGTTTTATCAAATTTAGGTTTAAAAAAAGGTTATGTTGTTTACGGGAAGGAAGGATTAGACGAAGTATCAATAACTTCTCCAACAGTAGTCGCTGAAATAGATAACGGAAACATTGAGATTTACACTGTAAGACCTGAAGACTTCGGTTTAAAATCTGCATCTTTAGATGAGATTAAAGGGGGAGATATAGATTACAATCTAAAAATAGCTTTGGATATATTACAGGGAAAAGATAAAACCGCTAAAACAGATTTCGTAGCTTTAAATTCTGCATTTGCTTTAAAAAGTGTCGGTAAGGTAGGAAGCATAAAAGAAGGTGTAGAGCTTGCAAAGGACACAATATTCTCAGGAAAAGCTTTTGAGATTTTAGAAAGGTTAAGAGAGTTTTCGAAAGACAATTAAGTTTTTTTATCTTTCCTTATTTCTTAATTTTTTCGGAACAAATTTGTAAATTGGAACAAGTAAATTAAAATTATCTATTTTCTCAAACTTAAACAGATTTTTATCCACTAGATAGGAACTATAAGCAGACACTATAGCATTAATCTCGTCTTTTAATTTTCTTCTATCTTTAGATAGATATGAAAAATCAACAATTAATCCTGTCTTCTTTAAATTATAAATTCTCTGTTCTAAACCTTCCCTTGTATAGATTGGAAGTAAATTTTTTCTAACAAACTGTGAAAAATATCTATCTGTATCTGTCAGTAAAATAACTTTACCGTTAATACCACTCTCTTTAAATTCTTCAAACTCAAAATTTTCTATTAGTACTGAATAGATATGTTTATACTCTTTTAATGCTAAATTTAGATTATCTTTATTAGAAAAATTAATATTAAATACTATCCTTTTTGATTTAAAATGTTCTAAAAACCAGTATAAGCCTTCTTTAAAAAAGCTAGATATATAAATTAATTTACAATCCTCATCTAAAACCGATACTGAATAACTCTTATTACCGTTTATATTTATCCCTATATACATAACTTTTGTGAAACTCCAAACAAATAGTTTTTAAGATAATTTATTACGTGAAAATCCTAATAGCTATTAATAATCTCATCACTTTCAATTAATCTTAGTTTAAAATATAAAAAAATTTTTTAAAGAGGTTTTTTATTAAATGATTAAAAGGTACACTTTAGAGAGAATGGGGAAAGTTTGGAGTGATGTTAACAAGTTTCAGAAATGGTTAGATGTTGAGATTGCAGTCTGTGAAGCTTGGAATAAGTTAGGAAAAATTCCTGATGAGGCGTTAAAGGAAATAAAAGAAAAAACTTATATAGATGAAAAAGTTGTTGAGAGAATTAATGAGTTAGATAAGATATACAATCACGACGTTTTAGCCTTTGTCAGTGCTATTGCAGAACAGGTTGGAGAGAATGGAAGGTATATACATCTAGGTATTACATCTTCAGATGTTATAGATACTGCGTTAGCCCTTCTTATGAGAGAAGCTATAGATATTCTGCTAGAGGATATAGACCAATTATTAGAAGTTTTAAAAGATAATGCCTTTAAGTATAAAAATACCGTTATGATGGGAAGGACACACGGTGTTCACGCAGAGCCTATGGTTTTCGGTTTAAAGTTTGCCCTTTGGTATGAGGAGATGAAAAGAAACAAGGAAAGATTGGAGAAGGCAAAGGATACTGTATCCGTTGGAGCAATATCTGGGGCAGTTGGAACATACTCAAACATTGACCCATTAGTTGAAAAGTATGCTTTGGAGATTTTAGGATTAAAACCTGAGCCTGTTTCAAATCAAGTAATACAGAGAGATAGACACGCAGAGTTTATGACTGCTATGGCTATAACTGCGTCTTCACTAGAAAAAATAGCAGTTGAGATTAGACATTTACAGAGAACAGAAGTTTTAGAGGCTCAAGAACCTTTCAGAAAGGGACAGAGAGGTTCTTCCGCTATGCCACATAAGAAAAATCCTATAACCTGTGAAAGAATTACAGGTCTAGCTAGAGTTATTAGAGCAAACTCAATACCTGCTATGGAAAATATAGCATTATGGCACGAAAGGGATATTTCCCACTCATCAGTTGAAAGGGTCATAATGCCTGACAGTGCAATAGCTTTAGATTACATACTTAATCTAACAATAAAGGTATTAAAAGATTTAGTAGTTTATCCTGAAAGAATGAGAAAAAATATGGATATTTCCAAAGGTTTATACTTTTCATCAAAGGTTTTAGTTGCATTAGTTGAAAAAGGTTTATCTAGAGACGAGGCTTACGATATAGTCCAAAGAAATGCATTAAAGGCGTGGGATACTGAAAATCTTATGTTTATAGATGCTTTAAAACAAGATGAAGAAGTTATGAAATATCTAACGGAGAAAGAATTAGAAGATATTTTTGATGTTAATAAGTTTATAAGGAATGTTCCATACATATACGAAAGAGTTTTCGGAGAGTATTAATATGGATAAAAACTTTTTTGTTAAATCACACGGCTTAGGAAATGAGTATATAGTTTTAGATAGTAGTAATATAACATTTGATTTAACGGAAGATTTAATAAAAAAAATATGTAATGTCCATTTTGGGATAGGTTCAGACGGAATACTTTTGAAAGTTCCCTCAGAAAAGGCAGATTTCGGATTGAGAATATTTAATCCTGACGGTTCAGAGGCGGAAAAGAGCGGAAATGGATTAAGAATATTCTGTAAATATCTATTTGATTATGGCTTTACAGATGGTAGGACAGAGTTTACAGTTGAGACTAAAGGAGGGATTGTAAAGGCTAAAATTGAAAAAGTTGAAAATTGTAAAGCTAGAGAGATTACAGTTGATATAGGAAAGGCAATATTTAATCCGAAAGAAATTCCCGTTAATTTAGATTTGGAGGAAGTTATAGACTATCCATTAGAAGTAGGAGATAAAACTTTTAAAATAAACTGTGTGTCTGTAGGTAATCCCCATTGTGTAATATTAGTTGATGAGTTAGACAACGAAACAGTAAAAAAATACGGTAAATTGATAGAAAATCATCCTATCTTCCCAAACAGAGTTAACGTCCAGTTTGTAAAGCCTATCTCAAGAAAGGAAGTTGAAATAAGAATATGGGAAAGAGGAGCAGGTTATACATTAGCATCAGGAACATCTTCTTCCGCAGTTGCTTCTATGATGGTAAAAAAGGGAATTACAGACAGAGATATTACAGTAAAGATGGAAGGTGGAGAGTTAAAACTATCAGTTGATGAAGATTTTAATATAAGGATGACAGGTGAAGTAAGGGAAATATGTGTCGGTGTATTAAGTGATGAGTTAATAAAGGAGTAATTAATGTTAAATATCGTTGTTTTAATATCAGGTAGAGGTTCAAATCTGGAGGCAATTTTAAAAGGGATAAAGGATAAAAAGATAAATGCTAAAGTTTCCCTAGTAATATCAAATAAAAGGAATGCAAGGGGCTTACAGATAGCAAAGGATTTTGGAGTTAAAACTTTATTTATCAATCCAAAAGATTTTGAAAGTAGGGAAGATTACGACAGATTTTTAGTAAAAATTATAAAAAAAGAAAATCCAGATTTAATTGTTTTGGCAGGTTATATGAGAATTTTGACAGATTACTTTATAGACAGTTTCCCAAATAAAATAATTAATATACATCCTTCTTTAATACCTGCTTTTAGAGGATTAAAAGCACAAAAACAGGCTTTAGAGTTTGGAGCTAAATATACAGGCTGTACCGTCCATTTTGTCAGTAAAGAGCTAGACAGCGGAGCTGTAATTATACAGGCTGTTGTTCCTGTTTTACCTGAAGACACAGAGGAAAGTTTATCTAACAGAATTTTACAGATGGAGCATAGGATATACCCACAGACTATAAAATGGTTTGCAGATAACAGGATAAAATTAAACGGTAGGAAAGTTATAATTGAAAACGCTACATACGGAGAATTACCAACAAATCCAAAACTGGAAGATTTTTAGTAAAAGCTTATTAAATTCTAAGGCTTTTAATTAAGTTGTTATGGCTTATACAAAAGAAGATTATATGAGACTGGTTGGGGAAGCAATAGAGAAAATTTTAAAAGATAGATGTTTAATTATTTTCTTTGGTTCTATTTTAACGGGTAGATTTAATAGGACATCTGATATAGATGTTGCTATATTTTGTAAAGAAAAATTAAAGCCGAAAGATTATTTAAAGTTGGAGGATGAGTTAGAAAAAGTTCCTATTTTACGGGATATAGATTTAGTTGATATTAGAGATATAAAAGATTTAAATTTTTTAGAAAATATAATGAGAGGTAAGATTTGGAAAAATTCATCAGAACTTTTGGAAGATTTAAAAAAGCATATAGAAAGTTTAAAGAAGTAGTTGAAAATCCTT
>CAZEUK010000054.1:0-1086 GCA_964514535.1 uncultured Aquificales bacterium | reverse complement strand
AGAGGAGTATGAAGAAACATTTTTTTATATGATTTTATTAAGAAATAGGCTTGTTCATATATATGATGAGACTATGGCTAAGGAGATATACGCAGAATTAAAAAAGGAAAAGTTTTTAAAAGCTATTGGTATTGTTATAAGTAATTTAGAAAAAGAAGAAATTTAATTTATCAATCAATATTTATTGATAACAATCTTATTACTTTTCCTATACCATTTAATAGCAAATTTAAGCTTTAATATAGTTAGGAATTATACTACATTATCTAAAA
This sequence comes from uncultured Aquificales bacterium, assembly GCA_964514535.1. Taxonomy (GTDB): domain Bacteria; phylum Aquificota; class Aquificia; order Aquificales; family Hydrogenothermaceae; genus QNZC01. Next base: position 814 of record CAZEUK010000054.1, on the reverse strand, counting down.
TAAAAAAGAGAGTATCTCATTCACTCTTCCAACTCATTTATGATATTTTAGATTTTCCCAAATTTATATCTTAAGATTTCAAAAACATAGGGAGGGTTTTCCTGTGCAAAGGGTAGTTATAAAAAGAGATGGAAGTGTTGAAAAATTTCAGATGAAAAAATTAATAAACGCAATTTTTTCACTGTTAGAAGGTTTAGATTTAGAGGATGATTATGAAACTGTATTCAAGATAGCTAAAGAGTTAGATTTGAAAATCCCTGAGAGAGTAACAACTGAAGAGTTAGACCTACTAGTTCTTAAAGCAATAGAACAACTTATTCCGACACACTATCTTTATGATACTTTGGCTGTCAGACAACTGTTAAAGATAATAAATAAAGATATAGACAGGAGACTAAAATCTTTCAAAGAGGCTATAGAGTTTGGAGTTAAGGAAGGTTTATACAAGGAAGAACTGTTAAATTTTGATTTAGATAAGTTAGAAGGTAGTTTAGATTATTCTAGGGACTTATTACTTGATTATTTTGGATTAACAACTTTAAGGGATAGATATTTTACGAGGGATAGAGAAGGAAGACTTATAGAAAAGCCCCAATGGTTCTTTATGAGAGTTGCAATGGGAATAGGTAATAATGAAGATGAAGTTATAAAAATTTATAACAAAATATCAAAGTTAGAATATCTACACTCTACACCAACTTTATACAACTCAGGAACTGTAGTAAATCAGTTCAGCAGTTGTTACGTAAACTTGGTTTGTGACAGTCTAGAGAGCATTATGGATAAAGCTAAAGAAACAGCTTTTTTAGCCAAG
>CAZEUK010000053.1:0-7410 GCA_964514535.1 uncultured Aquificales bacterium | reverse complement strand
ATAAAAGTTTCAAAAAATTGAAATCTGGAGAGCCAAAATCAGTAGTAACTAAAAAAATTAAACTTAATATGTAAATAAATACATAAGAAGGAAAAATCCTTAAAAACCTGTCCCTGTAGAAAACAAGTTTGTTCCTATCCATCTTTTCTTCAAAAAGCTTACTGACAACATGACCAGCCAGTATGTAAAATATAGTTACAGCAAAAACACCTTGATTGTAACCATTAAAAAATATTCCCACATGGGAAAGTAAAACCAGATAAGCTAAAAAAAACCTTAAATATCCCATAAAACTTACAGAGATTGATAATAGACAAAATATTTAACTATGTTCTCTAAACGGTTAGATATATTTCTCCAGTTCAAAACTTTCAAATACTCGTCAATTTTATTTAACTTTTTCTTTATGAAATTATCATTTAAGCTGTTTAAAATATACTCTAACTTGTCGGATATATCCCTTTCAGAAAAACCATCAGCCTTTATAACACACTCCTCAATATCGTTAAACATATCTATCGGAGTTGTTAATATAATTTTCCTACTAGCCAAACCGTATCTTACAGCTGCACTGGATGACTCTTTAACATCATCATAAGGATAAACAATTATATCTAAAAGAGAGAGATAGTTTATTATTTGCTCTTCAGGTATGTAATCAGTTAGTAAAATTATATCTTTCTTTACATCTTCAGGTAAAGAAGAAATGTAATCCATACATTGATTGTAATACTCCTGTGAATCTGGAGCAGGATACAGTGAAGTTAAAAGCAAAAGTTTAATATTTTTATACCTTTCTTTAAGTCTTACAAATGACTTTATAAGTTTTAAAAATCCTTTATGTTTTCTTAAAAAGCCAAAAGAACCTATAACAATACTATTTTCCAGTTTGTAATAACTTTTTAATTTATTAATAAACTTTTCATTTGGAGTTTTTATATCAACACCCTGAGGTATAAGTGTCACATTGTCCACAAGATTATACAAATCCTTCATCAGATTTAAATCTTTAATTGTATGTACAAAAAGTCTGTCTGCTAATTTCAATTTATCGGTTATCTTCCCTAAAGACAGTCTCTTATTTTCTATACTGGTCTTATGGAAAGTTATAAACAGAGGTAACTTTAATTTTTCCTTAATTATGTAGATAAAGTGTCCAAACTGCTCCGTATCAAAAAATGCAAAATGATGCTGTATAAATACGGCGTCTATATTCTCCTCTCTGATAATATCTTCTATCTCTTTAACATTAATATCTAATCCAGTTTTCCAAACCCTCTTTACATTAAAACTCTTTTCCTTCTCTTTATCCAATATTTCCTCAGAAGAAACCTTATTGGCAACTATTAGAACCTCCATATCCTTTGAAAAGTTGTTAATAATAAATTCCGAATAGTTTGCTATTCCGCATCTTGTATTAAAGGAACTTATCCAAAGCAGTTTTGTTTTTTTGTTAAGGAATACAGGTAAATTTTCAACCTTTTCTTTTGAAGAAATTAATCTATCTGCTACACAATCCCAAGAAAAATTCTTTTCTATATCAGATTTAGCCTTTATTATCTTACTTTTAACCATTTTAGAATTCTTATTTTTATATATAAACTTCATCTTTTTTATTAAGTCATCTTTTTTTGGAGAAACCCAATAAGAAAATGGAGATTTTAAATGACTTTCTGAAGGTTCAAAGGAATAATCTATTAAAAAGGAGTTTTCCTCGTTACAAAAATATCTCTGTCCTCCGTAGGCAGTTGTTATAACTGGAATACCTAGTAGCATAGACTCCGCTGCAGGGAGACCAAAACCTTCACCTCTAGATGGTAAAACAAAACAGTCAGATAGTTTATACAGATATAAAATTTCCCCTTCTGAAATGTCCGTATTTATAAGCTCTATTTCAGCTTTATTATTCTTCTTTTGATAATATTTAATCAGTTCTTCCACATTGTTATGTGGATTTGGAAAGGTTTTTATTATTAACACAACATTATCTTCTTCTGAAAAAGCCGTTGTGTAGGCATCCAGCAAAATATCTATACCTTTTCTGGGAAAACAGGAGGATATATGTAAAAACTTAAAATCTTTTTTTGTTTTTAGGGGATATTTCTTTTCTTTAATTTTTAAAATATGGTCAGCTCCCAAACCTACAACAAAAACTGGAATTTTAATTCCATTGTCTATCATAACCTTCTTAACGTATGGGCTCATTACAGGTAAAAAGTCTAAAGAACTGTTAAACTCCTCAAGGTAATCTTTTGGGAATTCAGACTCCTCCCAGCCGTAGGATGTAGTTCCATTTACAATTCCTTTCATACCATCAACATTAGGTGGATACGTATATCTCAAAACTAAAGGAGCATGTAAATACTTTTTAGAAAGTTTATACATTTTCTCTAAATCTGGATTTCTCTTTAAAAATTTTTTATCTGGTTTGTAATCTCTAACTCCATCTGTTGGGTACAAAGAAACTTTGTTTGGAAATTTTCTATCTAAAGCCCTTGCCACTTCTCTGTTTACTATTGCCAAACTGTAGGAACTGTCAAATTGACCTTCTATCTGAACTAATATAGTTTCATCTTTTTCTTTATACTTCTTTTGACAGTTTATAATTTCCCTTCTAAATCTTCTATTTGTCGCTAAAAGATGAATTAGGGCAAGTATATTTTCATTAGTTTCCTTTTCTACTTCCAAACATATCTGCTTAAATTGTTGTTCTAAATTGACGCCTAAAACTGCAACATTATTCTCTACAGCCTTATGTATCAGTTCATTTTCCAATTCTTTACAGACAATAAAAATATCTGATATTTTAAAGACTAAATCTAAATCTTTTCCTTCATTTAAGCTGTAAAGTTCCACCTCATAATCTGAAACTAAATCTAGTTTTTTCACTAAAGCTTCCACACACTCCCTATCATTACTTACAACTCTCAGTATCAACTTTTCCTCTTTTTTCTATAAAAATAAATTTAAATTTTAACTCAATTACAAATCTGTTTCGTTTCTTTAAACTAGAATGGTAAAAGCTGAATATTCTCTATATACCTAAAATCTTTTTTGTTGTAAGTTAACAAAGGTACTTTATAGTGTAAAGCTGTTGCTGCTATCAAAGCATCTGGAATTTCCAACCCATGACTTTTTGAGTATTTTTCTATTAGATCTAAAGCTAAAATTGATATATCCTCATTAATCGCCAACAATTTAAAATTACTTAAAAAATTTTTTATTTTATTTAGTTCTCTTTTATTCAAAGCTCCGTAAAATAATTCCATAGTTGTTACTACGCTAATGGAAAACTCATTACCTTTTAGATCTTCTAATATTTTTAATGTCTTTTCATCCCCTTTGAATATTTGAATGATAATATTAGTATCTAAAATTATCATCTTAAAGTTTTTCATTGCCCCATGCTTTTTTTCTTATGTCTTCCAACGATATATCTCTATCTCTCCAAATTCCAAACACAGAGTAAAAATCAGGTTTTCTTTCTACTTTTATATCCTCTTCTAAAAATATATTTTTAACATAAGGTATATCTTTCAATAGATTAATTATATTTTTTGCCTTTTCCTTGTCTGATATATCAATAATTATCTTCATTTTAAAACCCCATTTTTACATCCAGCATAATTTAAAATAAAATAAAAAATAAAAATTAAAACTTATTTTTCAATATATTATTTTTCCTATAATAGCTTTTCTAGATTTAAGATTACACCATCTGCAACGTCTATGTCATTACTCCAGTTTGTAATACGCCAATCTTTTTCAGCTTCAGCTATCCAGATTTTTTTCTCTTTAGTAAAAATCCATATAACTTTTTCTACTCCACTGTCTATTAAGTCCTGAGTTTTTCTATGAAAATAATCTTGAGGGACTTTAAATTTTCTTAAGTCAGCTTTTGTATCTACTTCTATAACAATTTTTGGAGGAATTGATATATATCCCTCAGGTAGTTTATCCAATTTACCTTTATCTATAATTGCTATATCTAGGTTATACCAGCTACGAGGTGCAAATTTATATCCTACCTCATTTGCTAAAATATAGTATTTATCACTTAATCTATTAAATAAAAGGCTAACAATCAAAGCTATCAGATAACTCTGTAAACCACCGCTCCCCATCACCTCCTCCAAAGTTTTTTCTCCACTTATCACCTTATCATACTCTCTATAATAAATAGGACTTCCATATCTCATTTCATACACAAGTTCCTTAAATACTTTATTTTTTTTCTTTTTTTCTTTATTTCCTACTTTAAAAACCATCTCTATTCACCTAACTCCCAATAATTTTGATACAACTTTTATTATAGAAACTTATAAACATTTTCACATAAATAAGGTAATTTTAATTAAAAACCTCCTTATAAATTCAATTTCTTCTTAATTATGTTATTATAAAAAATTGCTTCTAAATTAAAGTTGAGGTAACAATTGATTAAGATAATAAAAAAGCAAAAACAGTTACAGGTAGAAAGCGATAAAGATATTATAAGGGAATTTTTGAACTTTAGTAAAAAAACATTTATCTTCATTGGTTTCTTTAGTTTATTCGTTAACGTTCTTATGCTTTTACCTGCCATATACATGCTAGCAGTTTACGATATAGTAGTTCCAAGTAGAAGTGGGAGTACACTACTCTTTATAACAGTTTTAGTAATTGTCCTCTACATAATAATGGCTTTACTTCAAATCATTAGAGGTAAAATTCTGATAAGGATAAATAATAAAATAGACGGTATGTTAAATGAACGAGTTATTGATAGTATGTATAGATTTGCACTTAAACATCCTACAAAAGCATCTATACAACCATTTAACGATTTCCAACAGATAAAAAATTTCCTTACAAGCCAAGCTATATTTGCATTCTTTGATGCTCCATGGATTCCTATATACTTGTTTGTTCTTTTTCTGTTCCACGTTTATTATGGAGCTTTAGGGCTAATCATAGTAATATCAGTTTTAGCTATAACCATATTGAACGAGAAATCTACAAGGAAACATTTAGATAAATCAAATGAAGCTTTAATAAAAAGTAATAAATTTCTAAATAATACAATCTTTAATATTGAGGTTATAGAAGCCCTAGGAATGAGAAGAAGAATATATAAAAAATGGTTTAATATTTACAAAGATTTTCTCATAAATCATAGGATAGCAAACGATAAGGTTACCTTCTGGTCAAATACTACAAAATCTTTTAGAATGCTATCACAATCAATGATGTTAGGTTTAGGTGGACTACTAGCTATAAACTTACAAATATCCTCTGGAATGATTGTTGCAGGTTCAATAGTTTTAGGGAGAGCTTTAGCCCCCTTAGATATACTAATAGGAACATGGAAAGTATTTTCATCTGCAAGATTATCTTATAAAAGATTAAACTCACTTTTAGCAGAGTTTGGCGAGGAAAAATCAAAGATAAAACTACCTGAACCGGAAGGTAATGTTACACTTAGGGAAGTCGTTGTAGTAGCTCCAGATAGTCAAAAACCTATTCTTAAAAATATAAATATGCATATTAACGCAGGTGAAACTGTAGCTATTGTTGGACCAAGTGGAGCTGGTAAGTCTTCATTAGTTAGAACAATCCTTGGAGTTTGGGAACCTATAAATGGTAAAGTTGAGATAGACGGTGCTGATATTAGACAGTGGGATAGAGAACATTTGGGGAATTACATAGGTTATCTACCACAGGATATAGAACTGTTTGAAGGAACAATAGCAGAAAACATTGCAAGATTTGAAAAAGCTAAAGACGAAGATATTATAGAGGCTGCCAAAATATCTGGAGCTCACGAAATAATAATTAAATTTCCCGATGGATACAATACATACATAGGTCCTGGCGGAATGACCCTATCAGGCGGACAAAGACAGAGAGTAGGATTGGCAAGAGCTTTATATAAAATTCCAAAGATAATTATACTAGATGAACCCAACTCTAATCTTGACGATGCTGGAGAAAGGGCACTATTTAACGCCCTTTTAGAATTAAAAAGAAGAAAAAGAACTGTAATAGTTATAAGTCATAAAATAAATATTCTTGAGCTGGCTGATAAAATAGCAGTTTTAAGGGATGGAGTTTTACAAATGTACGGACCTAAAGAGAAAATTTTACCGCAACTGTTAGGTAAGAGAGGAAACTAAACAATGAGTTTAGATATAAAGCATATAGAAAAAGAAGAAAAAAAATATATAAGACTTGGTCTAATAGTTGTTTTACTTATTCTAGGCTCTATTTTAGGATGGGCAATTTTTGCTAAAGTTGACACTGTCGTTATTGCACCCGGTAAAGTTGTTGTAAAAAGTTACAAAAAACCAATCGAACACAAAGATTGGGGAACTGTAACAAAAATATTTATTAAAGAAGGTGATATTGTTAAAAAAGGAGACCCTTTAATTGAATTAGAAAAAATAGAAAAGGAAACAAATCTTGAAATAAACAAAGCTGATTATTACTCATTACTTGCCCAACGGGATAGACTAGTCTCTGAAAAGAACAGCTATAAAAAGATAAAGTTTAGTGAAGAATTTTTAAAACTAAATGATGAAAAATTAAAAAACAAAATTATGAAAATGCAACAGGATTTATTTAATAAAAGGGTTAAAAGATTAAAAAATGAATTATCTCTATTAAAAGAAAGGGAAAATCAATTAAAAAAAAGGATAAGTGGATTAAAAGAGTTAAAGAGTATGAAATTAAATCTTTTAGATGATTACAAAAAACAGTTAAAAAGAGAAGAGGAACTTATAGAAAATGGTTTATCAAATCTAGATAGGAAATTTCAAATAGAAGAAAAAATTAAACATATAGAAATAGAGATTAAAGACATAGATAACCAGATAGAACAAGCTAATTTACAAATTAACGAAATAGAGAAACAAAGAAATTTAAAATTACAGGAGTATAAAACAGACATAACTGACCAACTGGAAAAAGTTATAACTAGATTAAATCAAGTAAAACCTAAAATAAAACTTTCGGAGGTAGAAGTAAAAAAATCAATAATAAAAGCTCCATCCAGCGGGCAAATAATAGGATTGCAGATAAAATCAAAAGGTCAGGTTGTTAGACCCGGAGACATTTTAATGTATATAGTACCGAAAAAAGATAAGCTTTTTATTTTAGCTAGGGTAAGACCTCAAGATAGAGATAAAGTTAGAAAAGGTCAACTTGTAGATTTAAGATTTCCATCTTTCTTAAGTATAGGGGCAAATGTAGTTGAGGGAAAGGTTACCTATATAGCGTCAGATACTCTTTTCGACAAAGTATCAAGACATGAATACTATGAAGCACACATTGAATTAACAGAAAAGGATGGAAACAGTTAAAAAAATATAATTTTGAGATAATACCCGGTATGCCAGCTACTGCATTTATAAAGGTTGAGAAAGTTACACC
>CAZEUK010000052.1:5694-7449 GCA_964514535.1 uncultured Aquificales bacterium | reverse complement strand
ATCTATTCTTTTTAATAGAGAATAAAGTTTAGGACCTCCGAAGAATAAACCCTCAATATTATTACTGTTTATCTCGGATAAAACTAAAGTTGTCTGATTTGCTATCGGAATTATATGTGTAGTTGAAAAACCTTCCTTTGAAGCTAGCATTTGTAAAAAGTATTTATTCTCTTCACCAGCCCAAATTATATTCCCTCTAATTATCTGTTCTTGTTTTATATCTGGGTCTAATTTTATTAACTCTTTATCAGTTTTTATTATTGCACCACTGTGTCCAAATCTACTATCTAGAGAGTTTAGTTCAACACCGTTTATAATTGCTAAACCAACATTGTTCAATCCTTCCGTTTTAATTTTCAAAGAAAATGTTCCATCGTCTTTTATTTCGTAAATCTTTATAACTTTTATATTTCCTTTGTTTAACGTAAATATGTATCTTTTTTTATTTTCATCTACCTCCTTTTTTAATTCATACTCTGAAAAGTTAATTAGTTCTGTTAATTTATCGTCAGTTGTTATTATCTCAGTAGGAAATATTCTTTCCTTTTTAGAAAAATCACTGATTATATCCATATTAAATTTTTCTACATATATTGAAACTATCCTTGCACCAATTTTTGATATTTTTACATTCCCATATGCAGTTTTTACCGATACAACATTTTTTAAATCGTCTGCATTCCTTCTTTTTGAACCTATTAATAGATTAAAATTACCAGATACTTTTGTTTTTGTTTGGGTATTAATAGTTTGGGAGTTTTTATCTTTAATAGAAGCTGTCTCAGTTGTAGCTTGTTTTTGGGATAGGTTATTACTTTCTTTCGGAGAAAAAAATTGTTGAAATGATATATATCCTATTGTTAAAACAGTTGTTATCAGTAAAGCTATTAACAACCTTTTTTGTAAATCGTTATCATTATTGTTAAACATTAACCTGATATCCTCCTAAATCTTTTTATTCAACAAACTTCTATAATAAAACAACAGAGTATATAAGACAATTAGAAATTTTTGATAATGTTAGTTTTATCTATAAATGGCTAAAATGAATATGGAGATATAAAATTGAAAGATTTTTGGGTTTTATTAAAAAAAGGAATATAAAAAATTAGCCAATAGGATTGGCAAAGTAAAAATAACTCAAAATAAACAAGGTAAACATCTTTTTATCTGTTAATTATTTTTGTTTACCTTATTCTATCTGTAAGAGAGGCTTACTTATTACATAACTTTTTCAAAGTTATACTGTAATAATCATCAGTTTTAGCACATCCGTCCTTACATACTAAACCTAGTAAAGTTGCAGTATTTTTTGCAAAACCTTTATCCTTTACATTTTGATTTAACGTATCATACATACCTATAGCTATACCCATAGATATAAGAACGCAGTTTTTTTCTCTTTCAGATTGGGATATATTTTTAAACTGTTCATCTGATTTTTTAGCACAGGTTTGATATGTGCTTTTTATTAAATCACAGAACGAAGGACTATCATTCTCTGCAAAGGAATTTGATACAAAGATAAAACTACCCATAGTTGAAGCAAGTAATAACTTTTTAAAGTTTTTCTTAAATAAATTAAACATAACAAAAAAACCTCCTTGATATTAGCAATAAAATTTAGTTATAAGTTAACACAGTTTAGAGAAAATTATAAGTTAATAATTTAAAATCCCATTTTGAAAAGGATAATTAATATAAACTAAAGATATAAATTTAACGGAAATCCTTGATTTATTTATTTCAGCAATT
>CAZEUK010000052.1:0-5594 GCA_964514535.1 uncultured Aquificales bacterium | reverse complement strand
ATAAACTAAAGATATAAATTTAACGGAAATCCTTGATTTATTTATTTCAGCAATTAAATTTTCCTAAGTTTTAAGTTTAATTAAATACTAATTTTGTTAAGATTTATTTCAAAATAAAAAAATTTTTATCTAAAGTTTATAAATCTGGCTATAAACCTGCTTATCTATCACGTGATAAAATATTTACAGCAAAGTTTAGAGAGGTTAACGAAGGTAATGGAAGAAAAGAAAGTTAAAAATTTGTCTAGCGGGAGAATGGCTATTACTTATAGTGCTGAAGCTATAGATGTTGTTGAGGGTCTTGACCACGTTAGAGCAAGACCTGCTATGTATATAGGTGATATATCGGAAAAGGGCTTACACCATTTAGTTTGGGAGCTTATTGATAATGCAGTTGATGAGGCTATGGCAGGTTATGCCAAAAATATAACTGTAATACTACACGAGGACGGTTCAATCACAGTTGAGGATGACGGTAGGGGAATACCTGTTGATATACATCCTAAGACTGGATTACCTGCAGTTCAGATGGTATTTACAAAACTAGGGGCAGGTGGAAAGTTTTCTAAAAAGGCTTACCAATACTCAGGAGGTCTTCACGGCGTAGGGGCTTCTGTTGTTAACGCATTATCTAAATGGTTAGTAGTTGAAGTTTACAGGGATGGAAAGGTTTACAGACAGGAGTATGAGTATGGAAAACCTAAAACAGAATTAAAAGTTATAGGAAATACCCATAAAAGAGGGACAAAAGTTAGATTTATGCCTGACGACAGTATATTTGAGACTGTAAGGTTTAAGTTTGACATTATAGCTAAAAGATGTAGGGAATTAGCCTTTCTACTACCGGGAGTTAGATTTGTTGTTGAAGACGAAAGAACAGGGATAAAGGAAGAGTATTTATACAAAGAAGGAATAAAAGATTTTGTTAAAGTTTTAAATCAGGCTAAAGAGCCTTTATTTGATGAAATTATATATATAAATGATGGTCAAAATAAGATATTAGTTGAAGTGGCATTCCAATACACAAAAAGTTATAACGAAGTTATTGAAAGTTTCGTTAACAATGTAAAAACTGTTGATGGTGGAACACATGTAAGTGGTTTCAGGTCTGCTTTAACGAAAGCTATAAACAAAACTGCTTCAGGAATGAGACTACCGAAGGAGCTGAAAGGAGGAATAAAGGGAGAAGACTTAAGGGAAGGATTAACTGCCGTAATATCAGTAAAAGTTCCTGAGCCACAGTTTGAGGGGCAAACAAAATCTAAATTAGGTAATCAGGAAGTAAAAAAGGTTGTTGAAAATGTAGTTTACGATTATCTAATAAAATATTTTGAAAAAAATAAAAATATTGCTACAAAAATTATAGAAAAAGCTGTTGAGAGTGCTATAGCAAGGGAAGCGGCTAAAAAGGCTAAAGAAGTATCAAGAAGAAAATCATTTTTAGAGGATAGTAGTTTACCGGGTAAATTGGCTGATTGTTCAGAAACAGACCCTACAGTGTGCGAGTTGTTTATAGTTGAGGGAGAAAGTGCAGGCGGTTCTGCTAAACAGGGAAGGGATAGAAGAACACAGGCAATACTGCCACTAAAAGGTAAGATTATAAATGTAGAAAAAACTAGAATTGATAAAATTTTATCCAACGATGAGATAAGGTCTATTATAAACGCAATAGGAACAGGTATAGGTTTACCAATTCAGGAAGATAATGAAGGATTTGATTTATCAAAGCTTAGATACCACAAAATAATACTTATGACAGACGCAGATGTTGATGGTTCACACATAATAACGCTTTTATTAACCCTGTTTTACAGATATTTCCCACAATTAATAAAAAATGGATACCTTTACATTGCCCAACCGCCTTTATACAAAATAAAAAAAGGAAAGAAAAATATATATGTTAAAGATGATAATGAATTAAACAAATATATATTAAGCTTTGCAGTAGAGGAAATTAACCTTCCTGAGCTGGATTTATCAAAGGAAGATATTAAAGAATTGATAAATATGGCAAAAGAGTATGTAGAATTAAGTAATACTGTATCTAAAAGAATTAATCCTGAAATACTTAACTTCCTTATAGAGAATAACGTTAACGAAAATATTTTATTAGATGAGGAAAAAACAAAAGAATTAGTTGAAAGCCTAAAGAATAAATTTAAAGAATTTAATATTAGATATGGAATAGATGAAGATGAAGGTAGTTTTAAGATAGTCATAGAGAAAGAAGGTAAACTTAGAAAAGAAAGTTATCAGATAGATTTAGACTTTTTATCATCTTACGGATATATCAAGCTTTTAGAGTTAAGGGATAAAATCTTAAATAAGATTAAAAAACTACCTTTAAAGGTTAAGTATAAAAATGAATTAATTTATATTCACAGAATAGAAGATATATTTAACCAATTGTTTGAACTAGGAAAGAGAGGTATAGAGATACAGAGATACAAAGGTTTAGGTGAGATGAACCCTGAGCAATTATGGGAAACCACTATGAACCCTAAAACTAGAAGACTTATTCAGATAACTTTAGAAGATGCGGCTTTAGCAGACGAAATATTTACAATACTTATGGGAGAAAAGGTTGAGCCACGTAAAGAGTTTATTATGAAGTATGCAAGGGAAGTTAGAAATCTAGATGTTTAATTGGCCTGATTAAAATTTTTAAGTTAAATTAATTAATGTTTTATTAATAAAACTGTTGACTGGATAGATGGAGATAAAATTAGGAGATAAAAAATTAATTTTAAAAATTGGAGATATTACAGAAGAGAACACAGACGCAATAGTCAATGCCGCCAATCCTACCCTTTTAGGTGGTGGCGGTGTTGACGGAGCTATACATAGAAAAGGTGGTTCAAAAATATTAGAAGAATGTAAAAAGATACGAGAAGAACAGTATCCTGATGGATTACCTTTTGGTGAGGCAGTTATAACAACAGGAGGCAACTTAAAAGCTAAATATGTTATACACACGGTAGGTCCAATATGTAATAAGGGAGTTTTAGACAATGAAAAGGCTAAACTGTTATCAAATGCTTATAAAAATAGTTTACTCTTAGCAGACAGATTTAATCTGAAATCTGTAGCATTTCCTTCCATAAGCACAGGGGCATATAGATGTCCTTTAGATGATGCTTCAAAAGTTGCATTAAAAACTGTTTTAGACTTATTACCTAAACTAAAAAATGTGGAAAAAGTTATTTTTACTTTATTTACAGAAGATATTTATAACATATACTCAAAAAACTTAAAAGAATTGATGAAAGATATATAAAATATGGGCTTTGTAGATATTTTAATAATCTTTATAATCGCCTCAATTATTGGTAGTTATGCATTTATAAGGTATCAAGAAGAAAAAAGGAAAGAAAAGGAAAATCTAGTTCCTACATTACAAAATTACAAAGAAAAGTATCTGAAGGAAAAGGAACAGTATAAAGAAAAGGCAGAAAAACTGAGAAAACAGATGGAGGAGGCGCAAAGGGAATTTGAAAATATTTTAAAAAATATAAAAAAGTATAAATGGACAGAAGAAGAAAAAGAATATCTAAGAAATATGAAGGGAACAGAGTTTGAGAGAACTTTTACAGTTATGTTTGAACTTTTAGGTTTTAAAGTTTACGAACCACCTATTTACAAAGATAAGAATATAGATATTATCCTAGAGCTAGATAGTAAGGAAAGAATTTGCGTAGATTTTTTAGATTACACCCAAAGGAAAAAGTTGAATGAAAAGTATATAAAAACGTTATTAGAGGGAAAGGATAAATATAACTGTAAATCTGTGTGGTTAATAACCAACAGATTTTTAGACGATAAAATTGAAGAAGAGATTTATAAATCGGATATTAATCTATTTGAATTTAATCAGATAGTTAGGTTTTTCCCATCTTACAGATTAGTTGATGAGTATGACGAAAACAGAACTAAATTTCATAACTTTGAGATTTTACATAAAGAAACTGAGGACGAGGTTATCAGAAGGGAGACTTGGATAAAGGAGATTGAGGAAAAATTAGAGGAGATAAAAAGAAAAAATCAAAAGTTTCATTAATTGTATAGATTAACAATCCGTTTAAGCGTGCCCGGAGGGACTCGAACCCCCAACCCCGTGATCCGTAGTCACGTGCTCTATCCAATTGAGCTACGGGCACAAAAGTTAATCATTAGAAAGGGCTAATAACTTTTTCTCTTGCTCCTCTGCTATTAATCTATCTATTATCTCGTCTAAATCACCGTCAAGAATTTCCTGAAGACGATGTGAGGTATAACCTATTCTGTGGTCTGTAACCCTTGTTTGTGGAAAGTTATATGTTCTTATCTTTTCACTTCTATCCCCTGTGCCTACCTGTGCTCTCCTTTCCTTCTCTATTTTTTCCCTTTCCAATCTATCGTAATAATCTTTTAATCTAGCCCTTAAGATTTGCATTGCCTTAGCCCTATTCTGTAGCTGAGACCTTTCATCCTGACAACTTACAACTATACCTGTAGGTATATGGGTTATTCTAACTGCACTGTCTGTTGTGTTAACGTGCTGTCCACCTGCTCCTGATGCTCTGAATGTCTCAACCCGTATATCCTCAGGTTTTATTTCTATATCCACTTCTTCCGCTTCAGGAAGTACTGCAACGGTCACCGTTGATGTATGAATTCTCCCAGAGCTTTCCGTTTCAGGAACTCTCTGAACCCTATGAACACCACTTTCAAACTTTAATCTGGAGTATGCTCCACTACCTTTTATTAACGCTATAACTTCCTTAATTCCGCCTCTGTCTGTAGGATGAATACTTAATATCTCTGTTTTCCAGCCTTTCTTTTCTGCATACCTTTGATACATTCTGAATATTTCACCTGCAAACAGAGCCGCCTCTTCACCACCTGCTCCCTGTCTAATCTCTAATATTACGTTTTTCTCATCGTTAGGGTCTTTAGGTATAAGCTCTAACTGTATCTCTTTCTCTAAACTTTCTTTTTTCTTCTTAAGCTCTTCTAACTCTTCCTCTGCTAAAATTTTAATCTCTTCGTCCTGAGAGTTTAAAAGGGTTTTCGTTTCAGAAATATCCTTAAGAATATTTTTATAATCATTATAAAGTTTAACTAACTTTTCTGTTTCCTTATGCTCTTTAGCTATTTTTTGCAGTTTTTTCTGGTCTTTTAAAACCTCTGGGTCAGATAAAGATTTTTCTAACGCTTTTAACTTATCCTCTAACTTATCAAGTTTTTTTAATAGATGTTCGTTTAACATTACTGCTCTGCTTGTTTATTTATTTCTCCTTTTACTTCTAAGAAGAAAGGTTTAGTTTTTAACTTACCTGTATAAAAAGGATGACATTCATTACATACCTCTAAATATACAGTTCCGCCTTTTGTAGATAATAACTCAAATTTGTTTCCACAACCACAAACAAAAGTAGTAAGTTTTAATTCTGGATGTATTCCTTTTTTCAACTCTAAAACCTCCTAGTTATTAATAAAACAAGATTTTTAGTGTAAAGCAAATCTATATTTTAATTTATATAAATAATCCTTTCAAGAGTTTAAAAATCAACTAAATTATTCAAGATGTTAAATAAAAGTTCACTTAATAT
>CAZEUK010000051.1:0-7491 GCA_964514535.1 uncultured Aquificales bacterium | reverse complement strand
ATTCTTAAATAAAACTTGCTTTAATGGTTTATATAGGGAGAATAAGAAAGGTCAATTTAATGTTCCTTTTGGGAAATATAAAAATCCTAAAATTTTAGATGAAGAAAATTTAAGAGCTGTTTCTGAATACTTAAATACTGCAAATATAAAAATATACAATACAGATTATAAAAATGTCTGTAAGTTAGCTAAAAAAGGGGATTTTATATATTTTGATCCACCTTATTATCCACTTACAAAAACGGCATCATTTACTAAATATAGTAAATATGATTTTACAGAACGGGATCAAATTGAATTATATGAGGTATTTAAAGAATTGGACAGGCGAGGTTGTTATTTAATGTTATCTAATTCTAACGCAGAATTTATAAAAGAACTTTATAAGGGATATGAGATTTTGGAAATAGAGGCAATTAGAGCTATTAATTCAAAAGGAAGTAAAAGAAAAAAAGCAAAGATTGAAATATTAGTAAAAAATTATTAAATGTTTGTGTTCTTTATCCTTTAATTAACAAAAAGAGTTTTTAAAGGTTTTATTTTATGGATAGAAAAGAAGCTTTGGAAAAAGGTAGATTATTAATAGGAAAAGATTTAAGAAAATTAGCTGATGAATTAGGAATTACTGTATTTAAAACAGGAAAGAAAAATAAGGGTTGGGCTGGACATGTAATAGAAAGATATTTAGGACTTCCTATAAATTCCGCTCAAGCACCAAACTTTGGTTCTTGGGAATTAAAATTAATATCATTAAAGTATTTAAAATCTGGTGAATTAACTGTTAAGGAAACTATGGCTATTACAATGATAGACCCATATAATGTTCTGCATACACCTTTCGAAGAAAGTCATTTATTACAGAAATTAAAAAAAATGTTGATATTTGCGAGAATTTGGGAAGGGACTGATGAGCCACGTTCAATACTGTATGGAATTTATGAATTTGATTTAGAAAATAAGGAGTTATATGAACAGATAAAGGAAGATTACGAATTAGTTAGAAATGTTATAAAAACTAAAGGATTTGATGCATTAACTGGAAAAATGGGTGTATATATTCAACCTAGAACAAAAGGAACAGGTCATGGAAGTAAAACTAGAGCCTTTTATGCAAGAAAAAATTTATTAAAGAAAATAATTTTTGGTAAATAATAATCTTAGGAGGAAGATTATGAAAGTTATGTATATACACGGATTTAATTCTGCAGGTTATGGAAATAAGATTAATAAATTGAAGGAAGCTTTCGGAGATGAGAATGTTATTGCGTTAACATTACCTTACAATCCTGAAAAAGCTATAAAACTACTAGAATTTTTAGTAGAAGCTGTAAAAGAAAAAGATGATTTAATTCTAGTTGGAACTTCTTTAGGTGGATTTTACGGTTTATATTTGGGAGCTAAGTATAAACTACCCTCTGTGTTAATCAATCCATCAACAGACCCGTATAACTCCTTAAAAGACCAAGTGGGAAAGCAGATAAACTACAAAACAAATGAAGAGTATGAATTTACACAAAAGGATTTGGAAGATTTAAAAAAATTTTATCTTTCAGAGGAAGATATAAAAAAAGCAAAACCTTACATACTCGTTTATCTAGATGAAAAGGATGAGTTGTTAGATAGTAAAAAAACAAAGGAATATTTTGAGAAATTTGGTATTTATGTAAAGATGTATCCAGATGGAGACCATAGATTTCAACATATGGATGAGCTAATACAAGATTTAAAGGAAAGATTAAAAATTTAGCTAGAATATGGAATTTAGGGATTATTTATTAGAGATTGAAAAAAATATTAAAAAATTAACAGGTTTTAATATATTCCTTTCTTCAAAAGACATTTTTTTAGTTAAAAGTTGGTATGATAAAAACATTCCTTTAGACTACGTTCTTAAAGTTATTCACCATCAGATAAAAAATATCCCAAAGACTAAAAGGAAGTTTTTCTCCTTAAAAAAAGTTAATTTAGAATTGTCAAAGTTAGATAAAAAGAAAGTTATCTCTAAACCTAAAGATAAATCTATTTCTGATGATATAAAAAGTATAGTTGACGTGTTAAAAAAATATGGAGTAGATTTTGATGTATCAGATATTAAAGACAAAGAAAGATTAAAGGCTTTGGCAGAGAAGAAACTAATAAGCCATTTATGGAAAAGATTATCTATTGTGGAAAGGGAAAGAATAACTAAAGAAGCATTACTGGAATTAAAACAGAACTATAATATCAATTTAATAGACAAAGAAAAAGTATTAAAAAAAATTATTGCAAAAAAGATAAAAAAACATTATGGTTTAAGCATTTAACAAAACTCATAAAGTTTTTTGTTTTAAAATAAGATAATTTGAATATCTATTTTAGAAATGGAGGAAAAAATGCTGTCTGAAGGTATGAAAGCACCTGATTTTTGTTTAAAAGGTTTAACACCTGAAGGAGAAGAGGAAGAGATATGTTTAAAGGATTTGTTAAACCAAGGTAAGTATATAATTCTTTATTTTTATCCTAAGGACAATACACCCGGTTGTACAACGGAAGCCTGTGATTTTAGAGATAACTTAAATATACTTTCAGACAAAGCTATAGTTGTTGGAGTTAGCCCTGACAGTATAAACAGCCATAAAAAATTCAAAGAAAAGTATAATCTTAACTTTTATCTGTTATCAGACCCTGATAAAAAGGTTTTAGAGCAGTATGACGCTTACGGTGAGAAAAAAAGTTATGGAAAGATAACAAAGGGAGTTATAAGGTCTACATATATAATTGACCCTGAAGGTAATATTGTAAAAAAATGGAGAAATGTTAAGGCAAAAGGGCATGTTGCTAAGGTTGTTGAAACATTTAACAAGATACTTAATAACGGTTAGTCTTTTCTTTTTTCTCTTTACAGTAAACAAATCTTATGCGGTAAGCCTAAAAAGTGTAATTTATGCTGTAGAAAAGGGAGATTTAGATGTTGCATACGGATTAGCAAGGAAGTTAGACAGTACTGAAAGAGTAAAACTTGAGATAATACTTTACTTAATGGAAGGGGAAAAGGAAAAAGCAAAAAGGTTAATAGATTATTTAAACAGATTAAAAAAAGCTAAAAAAAAGTATCTGTTTAATACTATATACAGGGAAAATAAAAAAAAAGTTTTAGTTGTAAGTAAAGCGAAACAGGAGATAATACTTGTTGAGTTCTTTTACAATCATCCAATTATCTTAAATAAATATCAAATGACCTCAGGGGAAGTTGCAGGTAATAAATGGGAAAAGGGAGACAAAAAAACGCCTAATGGTGTATACTTCCCAATATCTTATAAAACAAACCTACCTAAAGTTTACGGTTCAGGTGCATTTCCTCTAAACTATCCAAATGCTTTAGACAAATATCTGTTTAAAAAAACAGGTGGTGGTATATGGTTACACTCTTCAGATAGATACTTTTACATATCCAAATACTCATCTAGAGGTTGTGTAATTTTAAAAGAACCAGACTTTCTAGCTTTAAAGAAGTATATAAAGTTAAAAAAAACCCCAATAATTATTACAGAGGATTACGAATATATAGATAAAGAAAGTTTTGATAAGTATCAGAAAAGACTTATTAACTTTTTTGAAGAGTGGAAAAAAGGTTTCAAATTGGCGGTAAATGGAAATCCTATGAAGTTGTATTTTTTATACTCACCGGAGTTTGTTTCTGCAGATGGGGATAAATTTAAGTACATAAAAAAACATTATCTAGATTTAAAAGATGATAAAGACAAAAAATATATGTTTACAGACTTAACTATACTGAAATACGGCAGAATAATTCTTTATG
Organism: uncultured Aquificales bacterium; assembly: GCA_964514535.1. Lineage (GTDB taxonomy): Bacteria > Aquificota > Aquificia > Aquificales > Hydrogenothermaceae > QNZC01. The sequence continues at coordinate 3,692 of CAZEUK010000051.1, read as the reverse complement.
GGAATATATTTGTAATTTCCTTTAACTTAGAGTATTACTCTCAAAATAGGAAGATAAAAAATAGAAAAATTTTATATTTAAGAGAGTATGGAGATGAGTTTAAAATTATAGCTGAAGAAAATATACACCTTTAAATAGTTTTAAGGTTTAGAAAGAATATTACCAGTTTTAAAATTTTTTAGATTTGTTTTATAACTTTTTATTACCAAAATTTTCCTACCTTCCTTATCTGTAATACTGTTTTCGTACACAATTAAACTGTCTAAATTTTTTCTCTCAGTTTTTATTTTATAATCTTCTTCCTCATTAGTTAAACCAAACTCTCTTTTTTTAAAGAATTGTAAAGCTTTTAATTTTTCCCTATTCTCAGAAACTTTTTTTATATATCTCGTTTCTAACTCAATAAGTAAAACAAAAGTTGTAGAAAAGATAACGAGGGCAACTAAAACTTCCAATAGAGTAAAGGCTTTATTGTTCATTTTATCTCTGTATTCCTCTAGTTGGTGGTGGATAGTTCTTTATTTTAGATTTAACCTTTGAAACTGTTGTTTTTTCCAGTTTTGAAGTTAACCTACTTAAAACACCTTCTATGAACTTATTAACTAATGTAATTCCTGAAAAACCTGCAACAAATGACAGAACTATAATATAGGCGTCTTTATATTCGGTATTTATACTTTTTAGAGAAAATAGTATTCCTGCTTGAGATGCTTTATATATCAGATAAGCTGAAAATGAGCCTATAACACCTTTTCCTATTAGATTGAAAAATAAAGGTTTGCCAATTATTCCCCTCAATGCTAAAAGGAATATTTCCTGTGGTAGTTTATCTCTATAAGTGATTATATTACTTATCAAAGCCCCCATAAAACCGGGAAGTAATACTGGGGCTAAAGTTCTTAACACTTCTTCCATATAAAATGGCATAAATATAATAAAAATTGCTAAAAATATTATTGATGAGTAATTCATATAAGAATATGCTAAGGATAACTTATAGATATTCCCATCAATAAAGTAATCATACAAAATTCTTAAAGCGTTTTTAAAGTTTAATCTTATTTTTCTTTCCTCTTCCTCTGACAATGAAGGTTTAAACATATAAACTTGTAAACTTTTAGGTAAGATACCATTACTTTCAACAGGTTCTCCATTTAAGATTTGATTTAAAATATCTATAGACCAATTACTACCTAACCATATTTTTCTTAAGTTTTCATCATCAACCACATTGTCAAACTGGCTTATTATATTAATAGCTTCATTTATAAACTTATCCCTATCTATAAGTAGTAAACTTTCAATTTTTGCCTTGTGTAATAACTTCCAAAAGTACACGTAATTAACATGTATAGAACATAACTCTTTTTTTGCATAACTTAAGTATCTTTCAAAATTTTCAAAAATTTTACTGTTTATATCTTTTCTTGAAGTTAACTCATTATGTAAAATCTCTAACTCTTCGTAGGTTGTCCACGGATTAGGTGCTATTTTTCTGCGTGTATAACGTAAGATTGGACAGAGAAGGTTATCAAGTTTATCCTTGATAATTTTTAAAATTCCTGTCATTTTAAAACCTTTTCAAAGGGAAATTAATTTTAATTATATCATACATAAATTGGTATAAAATAAACCAAAAATTAAAAAGGAGTAAAAATTTGAAAAAAACCTTTGAAGATAAGACAGATTACAGACTTTACTGGGAAGAATTAATTGAGTTAGAAAGGAACGCTGAAAAAAATTTCCATTTAGAAGAAATATTAAGATTATCCGGTGAAGAAAGGGAAAGGAGAGGTCGGGCAATAATAGATTTAAAGGCTAAATATGTAGGAGAGATTATAGGGGAGTTTTTCCTTTACAGATTTTTTAAAGAAAATTTTCCTGACCATCAGATAAATGTAGGGGATGTTGTTTTAGTTAGTAAAAAATCCCCATTAAAAGACGGTATAGAAGGAACAGTTTTTGAAAAAGGAAAAAATTTTTTAACTGTAGCCTTTTCATCTTTACTGCCAAAAGGAAAAAAATGGAGAATAGACCTTTTTGTTAACGATATTACTTTTAAAAGGATGTTAGGAAGTTTAGAGTTTTTTGAAAAGGGTTACTCGCTGTATGATGACAATATCGTTCTAGGTCAAAAAAAACCTGATGTTAAAGAAGAAGATATAGAACAGTTTTTTAATGAAAATTTAAATCAGTATCAAAGGGAAGCTGTAAGAAAAGCTGTTGGAAGTAAAGAGCTTTTCCTTATACATGGACCACCGGGGACAGGAAAAACAACAACTTTAATAGAGGTAATTTTACAGTCGTTAAAGAAAGGAGAAAAGATTTTAGCTACCGCAGACAGTAATACTGCAGTTGATAACATTGTGGAAGGTTTACTAAGGTTTAACGTTAACGTTGTTAGACTTGGACATCCTGCAAGACTTAAAAAAGAGCTTCTAGATGTTTCCATAGATGCTAAGGCATTAAAACATCCTAAATATTCTGAAATTGAAAAATTAAGTAAGAAGATAAACAAGTTTCTATCTTTACAGGAAAATTATTTAAAACCTATACCTTCAAGGAGAAGAGGACTAACCGATAATCAGATTTTTAAATATGCAAAGTCAGGAAAAGCTGTTAGAGGTGTATCTAAAGAAAGTATAAAAAGTATGGCAGAATGGATAAGATTGCAAAAAGAGATAAAGAAGTTAAGGGAACAAAAAAGGAGAATAGAGCAAGAGATAACAGAAGATATTTTATCTAACTCAGATGTTATTTGTTCCACAAACTCATCTGCAGGTAGTGAATATTTAATGGATAAATATTTTGATACACTTTTTATTGATGAAGCCTCACAATCTACAGAACCATCTTGCCTAATTCCTATAATAAAAGTGTCTAAAGTTGTAATGGCTGGAGACCACAAACAATTACCACCTGTAGTCCTACATCCTTTAGCTAAAGGATTATCATATACGATGTTTGAAAGATTTATTGATTTATATCCTGAAAACAGTTATATGTTAAAAATACAGTATAGGATGAATGAGACTATAAATAGGTTTCCTTCTAATAAATTTTATGAAGGTAAACTTATATCTGCCGAAGATGTTAAAGATAGGAAGCTATCAGATATTGTTGAAATAGATGAGAACTCACCTATTACAGACGATACACCTATAGTTTTTGTTGATACTTTAGGAGAGTTTACAGAAGAGAGAAAAAATGCAAGCCAATCTAAATATAATCCTAAAGAGGCAGAACTAGTAAAAAGGATTGCAGACAGTTTAAAAAGTCTAGGTTTATCAGTTGAGGATATGGGAATTATTACACCTTATAAAGACCACGAAGAGTATTTAAAATCTTTAATTCCTGATGTTGAGATAAAAACGGTTGATGGTTTTCAAGGTAGAGAAAAGGAAGTGATAATAATATCTCTTGTCCGTTCAAATCCAGATGAAAACATAGGCTTTTTAGACGATTTCAGAAGATTAAATGTAGCTTTAACTAGAGCTAAAAGAAAGCTGATTATAGTAGGTGATGAAAAAACGCTCTCTTCAAACCGAACCTATAAAGAGCTTATAGAGTATATAAAAAAATATGGAAAAAGAATAACTAAAGATGATGTATAGCTTAATTTTTACACTAACTAATTTTGGAAATTTTGTAATTAAACTGTATAACTTATAAGAAAGTTTTTGAAATTTACA
>CAZEUK010000050.1:0-7623 GCA_964514535.1 uncultured Aquificales bacterium | reverse complement strand
TCTTTTAACTTCAGGTATTACGTCAGCTCCAGCCCCTTTTTCTAAAAAGTTGGAGAAGTTTTTAGCTACCCCATATCCACCGGGCATAATCAACGCATCTATATCATCTGCAGATACATCATTTATGTCTTTAATATTACCTCTAGCAATTCTAGCCGCTTCAACTAAAACATTTCTTGTTTCATTCATCTTTTCACCATTTAAATGGTTTATAACCTCTTTTTGAGGTATATTCGGTGCCATACATACAATTTCTACACCTTCCTTATCTAAGAAGTAAAGTGTTAAAGTAGCTTCATGTATCTCTGCTCCATCAAAAACTCCACAACCTGCAAGTAATACTCCTACCTTCATACTTCTTTACCTCCCTCTTGTTTTTCTTAATTATACATTTAATAAAATCTGTTAAAAAGGATTTTTCATTCTTAAATTTGGTTTTAAACTGTATAAGTTCAGAAGGAAAGTAAAAACCTGCCGAAAAGAATAAAAAAGGTGGTTGGTGTGATAAAAGGAGAACCGAATACCTCAATATTAAAAATCAGGAATAATATGCTATAATAGATTTCAAGTTTTTTACTTAAGTGAGGTATGGAGTGGAGTTTAAAGGAAAAGTAGCGTTAATTACAGGTTCTACAAGGGGAATAGGAAAGGCTATAGCAGTTGCATTTGCTCAAAAAGGGGCTACTGTTATTATAACAGGAAGAAAAAAAGAAACGGCAGAATTAGTTGCAGAAAATATAAAAAATGAATTTGGTGTGGAAGCTTACGGTTTTGAGCTTGATTTAACTGGAGATATAAAATCTGTTTGGAAAGAAATAGAGAAAACTGTAGGAAAGGTTGATATTCTTGTAAACAATGCAGGAATAACAAGGGATACTCTATTTATAAGAATGAAAGAGGAAGATTGGAACTCAGTTATAGAAACAAATCTAACGGGAACTTTCAAAATAACCCAACTTGCAGTTAAAGGAATGATAAAGAAAAAATGGGGTAGGGTTATAAATATAACATCTATTGTAGGTTTTACAGGAAATATAGGTCAGGTAAATTATTCAACGACAAAAGCAGGTTTAATAGGTTTTACAAAGTCTTTAGCAAAAGAGTTAGCATCTAGAAATATTACAGTTAACGCAGTTGCTCCCGGTTTTATAGAAACTGATATGACAGGAAGTTTACCAGAAGATATAAAAGATAGTTATCTAAAACAGATACCTTTAGGAAGATTTGGTAAGCCTGAAGATGTTGCCAATGTAGTTATATTTCTTGCATCAGATAAGGCATCTTATATAACAGGTGAAACAATTCATGTAAATGGCGGAATGTATTAATAATTAATAAATTTTAAGGAGGGTTTAAAAAAAATGGCAAATAACATTGAGGAAAGAGTTAAGGCAATTATTGCAGAACAGTTAGGTACTGAAGTTGACCAAATAAAGCCTGAAAGCAAATTTGTTGATGATTTGGGAGCAGACAGTTTAGACGTTGTTGAATTAATTATGGCTTTTGAAGAAGAATTTAATATTGAAATACCTGATGAAGATGCAGAAAAAATACAAACAGTAAAAGATGTTATAGAATACATCAAAAGTAAGACAGGCTAAAAAATATTTTAGAGGTTTACAGTATGAGAAGGGTCGTCGTTACCGGTTTAGGAGCTATTACACCTATAGGAAATAATGTTGAGGATTTTTGGAACTCGTTAATAGAGGGAAAAAGTGGAATAGATAGAATAAAAAGATTTGATCCTCTTGCTTACAATCTTCCAGTCCATATAGCAGGTGAAGTTAAAGATTTTGACCCTAAAAAACACATACCTGCCAAACTTATAAAGAAAATGAGTGATTTTGTTAAGTTTGCTTATGTTGCAGCAAAAGAAGCAATTAAAGATGCTAATTTGGAAATAGATAAAATAGACCCTAACAGAGCAGGGGTAATAGTTGGAACCGGTATCGGCGGCCTTAGAGACATAGAAGACCAGCAAACATTGTTATTGGAAAAGGGTGCAAGGAAAGTATCTCCTTTCTTTATTCCTTCTGGTATTTCTAATATAGCGTCAGGGTATATATCGTTAGAATTTGGTCTTAAAGGTCCAAACAGTTGTGTAGTGACTGCATGTGCAACAGGCACACATTCAATTGGAGACGCCTTTAAGATTATCCAAAGGGGCGATGCGGATATTATGGTCGCAGGTGGAACAGAAAGTGCGATAACTCCTTTAGGTGTTGCAGGTTTTGCAAATCTAAAAGCCCTCTCTAGAAGAAACAAAGAGCCACAAAAAGCATCAAGACCATTTGATGCGGAAAGAGATGGTTTTGTAATGGGAGAAGGTGCAGGTATCCTTATTTTAGAAGAACTAGAACATGCTAAAAGAAGAGGTGCAAAAATATATGCTGAAATAGTCGGTTATGGTATGTCTTCTGACGCTTACCATATTACAGCTCCAGACCCAAATGCAGATGGAGCTTACAGAGTTATGAAATTAGCTTTAGAAGACGCGAGGGTTAATCCTTCGGAAGTTGATTATATAAATGCCCATGGAACTTCAACTAAAATGAATGATAAAATAGAAACGTTAGGAATTAAAAAAGTGTTCGGAGAGCACGCTTATAAACTAAAAATAAGCTCTATAAAATCTATGATAGGTCATCTTTTAGGTGCGGCAGGTGGAGTTGAAGCAGTTGCAACAGTAAAAACGATTGAAACAGGTATAATACCACCAACTATAAACTTAGAAAATCCAGACCCAGAGTGTGATTTGGATTACACTCCAAACCATGCAATAGGTTATCCAGTAAAAATAGCTATCTCTAACTCATTTGGTTTTGGTGGAACAAATGCTTGTTTAGTCTTTAAGGCTTATGAATAGTGAGTTATCTCCAGATATATTAAATAAACTGAATAAATTTGAGAGTATATTAGGTTATTCCTTTAAGGATAAGTCTCTTCTTCTTACAGCTTTAACCCATAGTTCCTATGTTTCAGAAAAAAAAGTAAATTTGAGAGATTACGAAGTTTTTGAATTTTTAGGAGATGCGGTAATATCATTAATAATAAGTGAAATATTGATAAAAACTTTTCCAAAGGCTAAAGAAGGCGAGTTATCTCAAATCAGGTCTGCTGTAGTTAGTGAACCTTACCTAGCAAAATTAGGTAGGATACTAAAATTAAACAAATTTATACTGTTAAGCTCAGGAGAAGAGCAACAAGGTGGAAGGGAAAGAGATACTCTTATATGTGATGTATTTGAAGCCTTGTTCGGAGCTTTGTATATAGATAACAATTATTCAATAGATGTTCCTAGGCAGATATTCAATACACATTTTAAAAATTTAGTTATTAGAGATATAAAAACAGGTAATATTCCAAGGGATTATAAATCCATACTTCAAATATTAACTCAAAGGTTGTTTGGTAAAGTACCAGAGTATAGATTTGTTTCAGCAGAAGGACCAGAACATAGAAAGATTTTTACAATGGAATGTATTATAGAGAATGAAATAAAAACTTCAGGAGAAGGTAAATCTAAAAAAGAAGCAGAAACTAAAGCTGCTAAAGAGGCGTATTTATACCTTAAAGAAAAATATAAAGACAGTTTATCTAATAAAAAGAAATCTAAGTCCAATAATTCTGAAACAGAAGAAAATTAATACTGCATTTAATGTATATCTTAATTATCTTTTTATGTTATTAAACATTTTTTTGGGAATATAAAATCAATATATTTAGCATAAAAGATATAATAAGGTGTATAAAATGAGTTCTGATTTTAATCTAAAAGATTTAAAGAAAACAAAAGAAAAAGAAGAGTGTTATAAATGTGGAAAATTAGCCATTCTTTATGAAGACCCATATATAGAAGGATTGTTCTTTTGTAAAGATTGTTGGCAGGAAAGAATAAAAACGGAAGAATTGGAAAAAATGGGATACGACGAAGAAATCCCTTACGACGAGTGATTTAAGATAGTATTACAACATTTTCAGGTTTTATTCTTGCAAACTTCCTCTTTCCAACCTGTAAGATAAATTCATCTTTTAAACTAACTTTGTAATTAATATCTCCTATTTTCTCTCCGTTTATCCTGACAGCTCCAGATTTTATTAACCTTCTAGCCTCACTTTTGGAAGGTGCAAAACCTACCTTTAAAATTAAATCAACTAAAGGTATCTCTGTAGAGTTAACTTCCAATTTAGGTTCTGGAATATCTTCAGGTATTTCCTTTTTAGAAAAAACCTTTATAAAGTTTTGTTTAGCCTGCTCAGCCTCTTCCTTAGAATGAAATCTTTCAACTATATAAAATGCAAGTTTCATCTTGACATCTCTAGGATGTAATTTGCCTTCCTCTACACCTTTTTTCATCTCTTCTATTTCTTCTTCCGTTAAATCTGTCAGTAAAGACCAATAATCCCACATTAAACTGTCTGGAATGGACATTATCTTTCCAAACATCTCGTTAGGTGGCTCTTTTATACCTATATAATTCCCGTAAGATTTTGACATCTTCCTTTCACCATCAAGACCAACCAACAATGGTAAGAATATTGCTACCTGTGGTTTTTCTATCCCAAACTCTTTCTGTATATCCCTTCCAATTAAAATATTAAATCTTTGGTCAGACCCTCCCAATTCAACATCAGCTTTTAAAACAACACTGTCGTAAGCCTGTAAAAGTGGATATATAAACTCGTGAATAGCTATAGGTCTATTTTCCTTAAATCTCTTTTTAAAATCTTCCCTTTCAAGCATTCTAGCAACTGTGTACTTTGCAGTAAGTCTTATCAAATCTTCAGCACTCATTTTAGAGAACCACTCACTGTTAAAAACAACTTCAGTTTTTTCTGGAATAAGGATTTTAAATACTTGCTCTTCATAAGTTTTAGCGTTTTCCAAAACTTGCTCTTTAGATAGAGGTGGTCTAGTCTTATCCTTACCTGTAGGGTCTCCTATCATTGCTGTAAAATCACCAATAATAAAATAAACTTTGTGTCCTAACTGTTGAAATGTTCTTAACTTTTGTAATAGGACAGTATGCCCCAAATGTAAATCAGGTGCTGTCGGGTCAAACCCAGCTTTAACTATAAGTGGTCTATTTTCCTTTAATTTTTCTAAAAGCTCATCCTCATTAATTATCTCTATAACACCTTTTTTTATAAGTTTTAACTGTTCTTCAGGTGGTAAAAATTTTCCCATTATTTAACTTCTCCAAATTTTTAATTTTAGTAAATATAAAGTGTATTTAGTAAACATTTCAACAATTTTTTAAAATTTTTAAGTTAGGTTTTAACCATTTTCAATTAATAAGATTATTTTTTCCCTAAAAATGTATATCAAACCACCTATAATTATAAAACCATTCATAAGAAGAACGGTTATTTGATAATCTTTTGTTAAAGTTAAAAGAGCAGACCATATTATTAGACCAAAACTTGAAGATATACGCTCAGTTAGAGATAAAAAAGACAATCTTGTAGAAACTTCATTTTTAGGAAACACTTCTATTATTAAAACCCTTGATGTAGTCCAAAGATGTGCCAAGGAAAAACCTGCAAAAAATCCGATAAATGTTAAAAAGTCTTTAGGTGTAAATGGCAAAGTTGATAAAAATATAAACCATAAAACAAAACCTAGAAAAAATAATTTTTTTATTTCAATTAATCTACTAAAAAATCCCCAAATAAATCCGCCAAGTACACCACCTATAGACGATATTCCTATAATTTTATATATTTCTTTATCCTGTAAATGATAAACATTTTTTAAATAGATAGCCATTAGGGAAATCAAAGTATTTGCTATCTCCGTTAGAAAGAGTATAGATAGTATAATTAGTAAAAATTCTTTATCTTTAAAAATCTTTTTCAAATCAATTTTCTTAGGTTTTATATTTGGATTTTCCACATTAATTATTGATGGAATTGCAAATATAAAAAATATAATACCTGCAACTATATAAACTGTCGGTATCTCCAAATATTGAGAAAAGAAGATTAAAGCTAATGCAGAACCTATATATCCAAAACTTACTCCCAATCCAGATACAAATCCTTTATCCTTAAAATCTGTCAACAGTGAGTTATAAAAAACTAGATTTTGTTGATGTAGTATAGCTAGTAGAAAGAATATGGTTAATGATAAGACAAAATTATTCTTTGTTATATACAAAAGAAAAGTTAAAACTGTTATTCCTACTGTAAAAATGATAAATAGTTTTTTTCTTAGGTTTCTTTCGTCTGCTAATTTGCCTAGATATAAAGATATTACAAATGATAGTATGAAAACAATACCGTATAGGAATGTGTAGAGGTTTACATCTATATATTGGGTTATATACAGAGGAAAAAATATTGAGAAGATTAAAGCTCCTAAAATTGTTTCTCCAGTATCAAATAACGAAAAAGATAACTTCTTAAGCATTACAAATCTCCTCCCCTTTAAATTTTTTTTATAAAAAGAAATCGTTGTGAAATTTGGCTTATTTGCAATGCTTATGTGAAAAAAAGATTATTTTAATTCTATATTCAAAAGTTTTTAATATCTGCAAAATTAATTTAAATTTTTTTGATTATCAAATAAATAGATATGTAAAATAAAATTATAAAGATTTTTAAGGTTAAAGAAAATAAATGAATATTTTAAATAATTTAAAAACTACTTTAGAAATTTTAGAAAATTCAAAAATAGATAAAAAAGATTGGAGTTTTGGTGGTGGAACTGCTTTAATGTTTGAATTTAAACATCGTGTCAGTAAAGACATAGACATATTTTTTCAAAATCCACAACTTTTAACCTATTTATCACCAAGAGTAAACGATTTTGTAGAAGACATAGCTAGAGACTATAAAGAACAGTCTAATTTTTTAAAAATATATATGAACGATTATGAGATAGATTTTATTGTTGCACCTAATTTGACAGGATTAGAACCTGAATTAAAAAAAATTTATGGAATGGAATTATTTGTGGAAAATCCAATTGAGATTATAGCTAAAAAACTGTTTTATAGACCTGAAGATATTAAAGTCAGAGATGTTATAGACACTGTGATTGTTTATCGTAAGTATCCTCAGATGGTAGAAGTTTTTAAAAAGGCAAACCTTGATTTTGATATGGAACTGATTGGGATTAGTTTAAAAAGATTTAAAAAAGAAGATATTGAAAATACTTTAAATGAACTGTCTTTAAAAGATAGGCAAATTACAAAAGAAGATTTTTATAAACTTTTAGATGAATTTAAAATGTTTTTAAGTAAACTTTAAAATATTGATGAGGTATAGCATTTTGGAATTAACGCCTATAGAAATAACAGTTAATAGAAGTTATAGAGGAGTATTAACTGAAAAAGAAATGGCAGATTATATAAAAAATATGAAAAAACCAGACACAGAGAGAATTTATGTTTTATTTACGGAAGTACCAATCGGAATGCTTTTAAAATTTGCTTTAAGACATAATATAGAAATAGAAAGTCTTAAAGAATATTACGAAAAATATATAAAACCTTTAGGCTTTAAAAACGAATATTTAGATAAGTATTAGTAATAATTATGATAAAAAGTTTTGGCGATAAACTAACTAAAGAACTATTTGAAAAAGGAAAATGTAGAGGAATAAAATCTGATATTTAT
>CAZEUK010000049.1:0-7658 GCA_964514535.1 uncultured Aquificales bacterium | reverse complement strand
AACTATTTATTTAATTAAAACCCCTGTTTTGTCTAATTATAGCAGATTAACTTAACTTAATTTCCGAATTGACGTTAAAGTTATGTCAGTTTAATCAACGCTTTTGTAATTTCTGAATTTACATTAATTATTTAAAATATCTAGCTATTATCTTAGTTCCTATTAAATCACCCCATACGTTAGTTGCAGTTCTTAACATATCTAAAAATCTGTCCACAACTAGTATTAAAGCTATTCCTTCAAGGGGAATACCTACAGCTGAAAAAACTAAAGTCATCGTTACTAATCCTGCACTTGGAATTCCCGCCGCCCCTATAGCCGCAAGTGAAGCTGTAAAGAAAACGATAATCTGTTCTGTCAGTGATAAATCCATTCCATACATAGATGCAACGAACATAACTGCTACAGCTTCGTATAATGCAGTTCCATCCATATTTACAGTTGCACCTAGAGGTAAAACAAAACCTGCAACTTTTTTATCTATATTAGCTTTCTTCTCAGCCACTTCTAAAGATACCGGTAAGGTAGCAGAGCTTGAAGATGTTGAAAAAGCTATTAATAAAGCTTCTTTTACTTTTAAAAAGTATTTGTAAGGATTAAATTTCCCAAATATAAAACCTATAATTGGTAGATTAACAAAAGCATGTATAAACAATCCTAAAACAACTGCCAAAACATACTGCCAAAGTGAGAGAATAGCACCTAATCCTTTCTCTGCAACTATATAGGATATTAACGCAAAAACACCTATAGGAGATAGGTTTATAATCCATTTTGCAATAGTTAACATTGCATCGTTGATACCGTCAAAAAAGTTAGTTATAAGTTCCTTTTTAGATTTATGTAATGTTAAAACAGCCAATGCAAATAACATAGAAAAAATGATTATATGTAAAACTTTTCCTTCAGATAAACTTTGAAAAATGTTTGAAGGTATAAAACTTTTTATTAAAGCTTCAACTGTAAAAGGTTTATGTTCAACATTTCCTGTTATATTTATATCAGAAACAGGATGAAAATGTATTAAGTTAACTATCAGTATTCCTGTTAATACTGCTAAAAAGGTAGTTGAGAAGTAGTACAGTAATGCTTTAAGACCTAAGTTTTTTAAATCTTGAATGGATGTTAAAGAAGCAATACTTACAAAGATAGAGGCAAATATAAGGGGTATCGTTATCATTTTTAATAGGCTTAAGAAAGCATCTCCCACTATCTTTAAATGTATAACTAAATCCTTTAGATAAATACCTGCCAAAACGCCAAATATTATTGCTAAAAAGGTTAAATTTTCAACAGTTAAAAATCTTTTCAACATTCTCTATCTACCTGTTATCCTTTTCTAAATTAATATAGATAAAATTGTTATATATATAAATAGTATTAAATCTTGATATTGGTCATTGATATGCATATACTAAGAAGATATTATTGAGATTGAGTTTAAATAATAATTAAGAGGTTAGATATGAAAAGTCTAACAGAATTACAGGAAGGAACTAAATGTAAAATAAAGGAGTTAACCTTAAATAAAAACCTAAAGAAAAAATTATTAGAGCTAGGATTATTCCCCGGTCAAGAAGTTGTAGTTTTACAGAAAACACCCTTTGGAGGACCTGTTAGATTAAAAGTAAAGGATTACTGTTTAGCTATAAGAAGAAATGATGCAAACAACATATTAGTTGATGAATGTATAAACTAAGATGAAATACAGGAAGAAGGGAATAAAAAAAGAACATCATATAATTGAAGATGGTGAGGAATTATTAAAAGATTTGATAAAGAACAAATTAGTTAAATCTGTAATACCCGGTCGTATAAAAACAACTCCAAAGGGACAACCGGGAAAGGTAAGATTAAGCTATCAGTATGAGACTAATTCAGGAGCTAAGCTTTTATTGAAAAAAGGTTCAACTGTTCAAGAGGTATTTGTAATAACAGACAAACGGGAAGATTTAAAAAGATATATAGAGGAAAAGTATAAAAAGAAGTAGCTTACTCATCTACAAGCTCGTCTGCTAAAACTAATATGTTAGACGTTTGATTGTAATGTCCTAACGAACCGCCTAAAGTTCTTCCCTGTTCTCCGTATGTGTTAAAACCTATAACTGGCACATCTTCGCCTAGTAAATTTTTTATGAAATGAATATCATTTACGCCGTAATTACACTTTAATACATACCTTAAAACACAGTTAAATATAACAATCAAACCTATCTTCTTTGGAGAACCTGCATCTTTTATTGCATTGAGAATTGTTTCCTTAAAACTTTTTATTAAATATTCCTCATCTGTTTCCATAATAGTTAGAAAAGAGCCTTCAGGTATCTCTGCGTAGAACTTGACACTACCATCCGGTAAAGTCATCATTGGACTTTTTATCATATACTCACCGAATATATCTATTGATTTTATTCCTGTTGTGTACTTTGCAAAAATTTCGTGGTCTAACTTATCTGTCTTTAATAAATCTTTTAAAACTTTACCTGCAGGTTTGTTATCTAACTCATAAACAATTCTACCTTTTGCCTTAGTTACCAACGCACCTTTTTTTGTCGGATAGTAAGGATGTCCTATCGCAGTTCCAACCTTTAAAAATGTATTAATCATAGTTAGAACCACTGCGTCTGTATAAACACCATTACCTATTAGGTATGTTTTTTCAAATCTTAAATCGTCTCCTGCAGAGCCACCTATTACCGTTGTTTCTTTAGGAATATATTTACTTAAATTTCTCAGATAATTTTCCTCTTGGGCTACAAGACCATCCAACAAAAGCATATTTATGAAAAATTTAGTTCTTAACAACTCATGTAAAGATTTTTTTATGTATGCCCGTTGTAGAATATTTATAGTTGTCATTCTCTTATTTTTATCTAAAGATTTAGTAGCTTCTATAATTGATTGTTCCGTTGCGTGAAGTATGTTCTTAGATAAGTCTTTACCAACACCTACTCCAATATTGATATATGGGCTCTCTATTGCGGCAATAGATACTGTATGTACTGAGCAATCTGTCTCATTGGAAATCTCACCTGCAGTGGAAGTCCCTATAATCTCTGTATTCTTTCCAACTTTATCTCTAATCTTGGTGTATATCTCATTAGGATTAAATTTAGGAGAGAAAAAAACAATAATTAAATTTGGATTTTTAACCTTTTCTAATGCCTTATTTATAGCTTTATCAATATTATCACTATGTCCTATAGATACTTTTACTCTATTCAACTTTTTCTCCAAGTTTCAAAATTCTTTTTTACTCTACTCTTTAACCAATCTATCTGTTGATGGTGAAAATATAATAAAAAATTTATCATCAATTCTCTCTTAACTAAATGTTAAGATAGTTATACATAAAAATCTAAATTTTGGAGAGGAAATTGAAAAAAATAAAACTTTCCAAGTTTGATATAGCATTAGGTATAGGATTAATCCTATTCGTTTTATACTTTTTATACATAAAAGGCTATATTTTTGCCAATTTTGAAAGGATTTCCCCTAAAGATGCTTATGAATGGATAAAAAAAGATAAAGATGTTGTTGTTTTAGATGTTAGAACCTATGAAGAGTATAAAAATGATGGTCATATAAAAGGGGCAATACTTATACCTTTAAATCAGTTGAAAGATAAAATTGATGAATTAAAGCAGTATAAAGATAAAAAGATTATAGTTTACTGTAGAAGCGGAAACAGAAGTGTTATGGCTTCTAGGATTTTATCAAATCTAGGATTTAAAGTTTTTAATATGGATGGAGGTATAAATGCTTGGAAAGAGGAAGGGCTGCCAATAGAAAGGTAATTTATCCTCTTCTTTATCCATTCTCCATTTAAAATCTAAAAAGTCCTTGTTTTAAATATAAAAAAATATATTATTATTCTGAATATTTTGATTAATTGAGAGGTCAGTAATGGTCTATTACATAGATTTAAGAAAAAAGAGGAAAAAGAGAAAAGAAATAAAAAAAAATTATCGTATTAGATTTTTAGATACAAACAAATTTGATGATATTTTTAACGTTCCTTTAATTCTCAAAGGAAAAAGTTATATAGTTATAGAAACTGAGAAAGGAGAAGAACTGGTAAAAATTTTAGGTGAAATCTCCTATAGTGGAGATGAAGAAAATAAATACAAATTCTTAAGGAAAGCCCATAAAAAAGATTTTTATACATTTAAGCAACATGAATTAGAGGCAAATAAAGCTTTAAGGTTGTGTAAAAATTTAGCAGAAAGATTTAATCTGAAGATGAATTTATTAAAGGCGTATATACCTTTAAACCGTTCTAAGATACTTTTTTATTATGTGTCTGAAAGTAGAGTTGATTTTAGAGAGTTAGTTAGAGAACTGGCTAAAAGATTAAAGCTGAGAATAGAGATGAGACAGGTAGGTGTAAGGGATGGAGTGCAAATTCTAGGTGCGGTAGGAGTTTGCGGTAATACCTGCTGTTGTAATAACTTTATGGATAAGTTTGAAACAGTTAATATAGAGATGATAGAAGAACAAAACTTACCGCCTATACCTTCCAAATTTACTGGGATTTGTGGCAGATTAATGTGTTGTTTGTCCTTTGAGAAGGAAAATTATGAGATAAAAGGGGAACTTCCACCTATTAACTCAACAGTTGAAATAGATGGAAAAATTTTTAATGTAAAAAATCAAGATTTTATAAGAGAGATTGTAGAGCTTGTAGATGAAGAAGGTAATAAATATACAATTCCATTTAACGAGATAAAAGAAAAGGATGTAAAGATTATAAAGATTGAGAAAAATTGTGATAATTGTAGTTGTAGTAATAATTTTGATAACTTCTTAGGACAAAATTATGAAGTTGAGGAACTAAAAGAGGAATAGAGTATGTACAAAAATCCTTTAGAAATAGGAAAAAAAGTTTTAAAAGACGAAAAAGAGGCTATTTCATCTGTAATAGAGGCATTAGATAAATCATTTATAGAAGCAGTTAATCTTATACTAAATACAAAAGGTAAACTTATAATAACTGGGATGGGAAAATCTGGATTAATAGGTAAGAAGTTATCTGCCACATTTTCATCAACTGGGACACCTTCATTCTTTTTACATCCTGCAGAGGCTATACATGGGGATTTGGGAGTTATCTCAAAAGATGACACTATCTTGGCAATATCTAACAGTGGAGAAACACCTGAGCTTATGGCTATAATTCCAACTGTAAAGAGATGGGGAAATAAAATAATATCCATAACCAACAATCCTAACTCCAGTTTAGCAAAACATAGTGATATACATCTATTTCTAAATGTTAAAAAGGAAGCCTGTCCTTTAAATTTAGCCCCTACTTCAACATCTACCGCAACGTTAGCTTTAGGAGATGCCCTTGCCGTTGCAGTCTTTGAGATGAGAGGTTTTACCGCAGAAGATTTTGCCAAATATCACCCCGGTGGAAGTTTAGGTAAAAAATTGATGAAAGTTAGAGAAATAATGCACACAGGAGAAGAGATACCTATCGTCTATCCAGACACATCTTTAAAAAACACGGTTTTAGTTATGTCTGAAAAAGGCTTCGGAGCAACTTTTATTGCGGATAATAAAGAAGGTAATCTAATAGGAATTATAACAGATGGAGATTTGAGGAGATTTATTAATAAGGGAGGGAGTATAGATAAAAGCAAAGCTGAAGACGTTATGACAAAAAATCCGAAGTATATAGATGGAAATAAATTAGTTTTAGAGGCTTTAGAGGTTATGGAAAGGTATAACATAACAGTTTTACCTGTTGTAGAAAATGGGAAACCTATAGGATTAATACATCTCCACGATATATTAAAAAGTGGAGTGGTCTAACTATCTTAATGTTTTTCTTATAAATGTTTTTACTTTTAATATATCGACAGGTTCATCAAATCTTTTTAAGATTATAAAATCTTTACCAACTTCAGCTATAAAAAAATAACTATTCCTATCTCTCTTTATAGAATAAGCTTTTATAACCCAAGCATCACCCTTTAAAACTGTAATATTTAATTTGTCAAAATTATTTACCGCAATAAAATCATTAAGTTCTATAGGAGACATATCAAGTTTTGTTAGAATTACTATAATTTTTAAATCTTTATTTCTTCTAAATTCTTTAGCTATATCTTTAAGATGTTTTAAAGCTGGTTTATCACTGGGGTTTACAAAAGCTAACAGTATAAGTTTATAATCTTTAAAGTTGTTTAATTCCACAATCTCATTGTTAACATCTTTTAAAGTAAATTTAGGAGCAATCTTAACATCTCCTATAGATACTCCGTATATAACTAGAAGGATTATTAATAACTTTCTAAAAATGTTCATTTTTTATCCCCCTATATTATTCTTGAATATAATAACCTAATTTAAAGTTCATAAAATCAAATAAAACTTTTACTAAAATTTAGTTTTATTAGTAATAAATTCACTATTTATTCTTTTGCAATATTTATAATTAAAGGTTTTCTTAAATTTTCAAGTTATACATACTTTTATGAACTCTGACTTTCGTATATTATAAAAAGTTAGTTATTAACAACAGTTTGAATTGGGAGGAAGGGAATGTTTAAATTTCCTAAAATTCAGATAATAAAACTATTACTTTTCCTAATTTTGACAATCCCAATAAAAACAAGCTTTGGGGAAGATATTGAAGAAACTGCAAATTTGGAGGTTGAACAATTTAAAGCAGAATGTTTAAAAGGTGATGCTGAAGGTTGTAATACTGCCGCTTCAATACTTTTCTCATTTGAAAAATATAAAGAAGCCTTTGAGTTGTTTAAAATAGGTTGTGAAAAGTTAAACAATTCTGTCTCCTGCTACAATGTTGGAGATTTTTTTATTAACGGTTATGGAAAATTACCTAAAAATGAGAAAAAAGCTATTTACTATTTTAAAAAAGCCTGTGAATTATCAGTTAGGAATAATGAGGATTACTGTGGAGGATGCTACTCACTGGGAACAATATTTTTGATAAAATCTAACCCCAAAGAAGCTGTAAAGTATTTTTCCTTAGACTGTAGTAAAAACTGTTGTGAAGCTTGTTTTGAAATAGAGGATATGTATAGAAAAAATCTAATCTCAAAAAACAATTTTCTATCTATAAAATCTAAAAACAAAAATACATTTGAAACTTGTGATTTCTTAAAAAAGTTCAGTGATGATAACATAGAAGAATAGAGGAAAACTTTTTTACTTTTTTATTACTCTTTTTAATTTTAAAATTTTTGATAAAAGTTGTAAAAATAATTCTCTATCCACTTTTTCTAAGGTTTTAAAATCTTCTTCAGAAGCCCTTTTTGTATCAACCTTTGATATTATCTCATGGAAATCACAGTGTAATTTTTCTATCTCATCTATTATTTGTTTTATATCCTCTGGAAGTTCGTCCTTTAAAGGAAGAATATCTTTATCTAACACTTGACCAAATTTACACTCGTGGCAGTTTTTATGTTGAAAATTTTCCTTATGTTTTAAAGCCCTTTTTACATTTGATATGTAAATTGTGTGCTGAGCGAGAAGTTCATCTAATTCTTCTAGTTTTTTTACTAAATTTTCCATAATTACCTTTAATAATTTTTTATTTAATGTAAAACATTAAATAACACTTTAAGCCTATAAATTATAATTTTTGACATATTTTTCTGTAAAAAAAAGAAAAAGGGGAGGGG
>CAZEUK010000048.1:0-7691 GCA_964514535.1 uncultured Aquificales bacterium | reverse complement strand
AAACTTATAGATGGAGATATAGGATTTATACCGATTAAAAGCATTGAGTATGTAGGGAAAGAGCATGTTTATGATATTGAAGTAAAAGGAAATCATAACTTTATTGCCAATGATATAATTACTCACAACTGTATATATCAAGAGCAAATAATGTTCATAGCTAACAGACTATCTGGTTTTTCAATGGCAGAGGCCGATTCATTAAGGAAAGCAATAGGAAAGAAAAAAGCAGATTTAATGGCTAAGATGAAAGACAGATTTATAAACGGTGCGGTAAAGAGAGGATTTGATAAAGAAAAAATAACTAAACTATGGGAAGATATAGAAAAGTTTGCTTCATACTCATTCAACAAATCCCACTCTACAGCATACGCATATTTAACATACTGGACAGCTTACATAAAAACCTATTATCCCGAAGAGTTTTTTGCAGTTAAGTTAACATTAGAGAAAAACGACGATAAATTTTTAAACATACTGAACGATATGAAAGATTTCGGCATAAAATTACTTCCACCAGATGTTAATAAATCAGAAGCTAACTTTAGTATTGAAGGTGAAGGAAAAATAAGATTTGGGTTAGCACGTATAAAAAATGTAGGAGAAGAAACGGCTAGATATATAGTTAAAGAAAGAAAAGAAAATGGAGAATATACAGATATATTTGATTTAGCAGAAAGGTCAGACAGTAAAAAAGTAAATAAAAGAGTTTTAGAAAAACTTATCAAAGCAGGGGCTTTTGATTTTACAGGTGTGGATAGGGGAATACTGTTAGCAAATATTGAGAAAGCTTTAGCTAGACAGAAGTCTAAGGAGAAAAAATCTGTTGGACAAGTTTCACTGTTAAGTCTTATGGGTAAACCACAAAAAACGAAAGTAAAATATGAAGAGGGAGAGCCTTTAACTGAGAGCGAAAAGCTAAGATACGAAAAGGAGGCATTAGGTTTTTATTTAACTGGTCATCCTTTGAAAGCGTATGAAAAAGAATTAAAAGGATATGTTGTAAAAATAAAAGATTTGTACGATAAAAAAACAGGAGATAAAGTTAGAATTGGTGGGGTAATATCCTCAATTAAAAGAAAGAAAACCAGAAACGGTTCAACTATGGCTATACTAAACTTACAGGACGAAACAGGATTTATAGATATAAGAGTTTTTATAGACAAAATGGATGATACATCATTTCTAGAGGAAGACAGATTGGTTGTTGTTGAAGGTACATTGGAAGTTAATGAAGAACAGGAGAGTATCTCAATGAATGCTTACGAAGTATATCCAATAGAAAGATTAAACAGAGAGATAAAAACTGTAAGGTTTATACTTTCTGATGAAAAAGCTAAAAATGGAGTTGCAGAAAAACTAAAAGTTTTATGTCAAAAGTATAAAGGTGATAAAGAAGTTATTTTAGAAATTGTTGGAAAAGACTTTAGAGTGGAAATAGCGGCACATTCCGATTTTTATGTAGATTTAAACGAAAACTTTAAACAAGAATTATCAAAAATATTAGAACCTTCCGAGTTTGTCTTTGAATAGTAAAGGTTTTCTTTTTTTATTTTAATTTTATATTTAACTATATTTATTTAAATTACGATTGATATATATCTATCAAAATTTGCTAAGAAATAAGGGAAAAAATACTTTTTCAGATTTAAATATTAGTGGGATAATTTTATTATGGAATTTTGTTAAGTTCTTATAATTATCTTCAAAATATCTTTTATAAACCCTACAAACTCATATAAATTCTAGATTATATTGATAATATTATTTTAGAATTGTTATTAAGGATTTGTATTTTTGGAGGCAAAATATTGAAGAATTTAACATCTAATGAAATAAGGGAGAGCTTTTTAAAGTTTTTTGAGAATAAAGGACATACCATAGTTAAGTCAGCTTCCCTTATACCTGAAACAGATAAAACTTTACTTTTTACAAACGCAGGAATGGTCCCATTTAAAAATGTTTTTTTAGGATTGGAAAAGAGACCTTATAAAAGGGCTGTATCTTGTCAAAAGGTATTCAGAGTAAGTGGAAAACATAACGATTTGGAAAATGTCGGTTATACACCTAGACACCACACTTTCTTTGAGATGTTAGGTAATTTTTCCTTTGGAGATTATTTTAAAAGGGAAGCTATAGAGTATGCTTGGGAATATTTAACTGAAGTTTTAGAAATACCAAAGGAAAGATTACACGTTTCAGTTTTTAAAGATGATGAGGAAGCTTATAAAATTTGGAAAGATGTTATAGGCTTACCTGAAGATAGAATTCACAGATTAGGGGAAGAAGATAACTTCTGGAGTATGGGAGATACAGGACCATGTGGACCATCTTCCGAGATATATTTTGACAGGGGAGAAGAGTTTGGTAATCCTGTGTTTGCATCTGATGAGGACAATAGATATTTGGAAATATGGAATTTGGTATTTATGCAGTATAACAGAGATGAAAAAGGAAATCTTACCCCTTTACCTAATCCTAATATAGATACAGGAATGGGATTGGAAAGAATTGCATCAGTTTTACAAGGTGTTAACTCAAACTTTGAGACAGATTTATTTTTACCAATTATAAATTTTGTAGAGGATATATCTACTAGAGAATATAAACCTGATAGACCTAAAGATAAAGAAACGATAGCTTTTAGAGTAATTGCAGACCATTTAAGAGCCATAACATTTTTAATATCTGACGGTGTCTTACCTTCTAATGAAGGTAGAGGTTATGTTTTAAGAAGAATTATAAGAAGGGCTTTAAGATACGGTAGAGAGCTAAATATAGAAAGACCTTTTCTATTTGAAGGTATTGATGTAGTTATAGAGATAATGAAAAATACATATCCTGAATTAATAGGGAATAGAGGCTTTATAAAAGGCTTAGTAAAAGCTGAAGAGGAAAGGTTTATAAAAACTTTAAAGAGGGGAATGGATTTAGTTTATCAGATAATAAAAAAAGCTAAAAAGGAAGGACGAAAAGTTATAACCGGTGATGAAGTTTTTAAACTTTACGACACTTACGGATTTCCTGTTGATTTAGTTTTAGATATAGCTAAAGATGAAGGATTTACAGTAGATATTGCAGGATTTCAAAAAAATCTTGATTTACAGAAGGAAAGGGCTAGAAAACATTGGAAAGGTCAAGCTAAAGAGGTAAAGCCTGTTTACATAGAGCTTAAAAATGAATTCGGTAGAACAGAGTTTTTAGGCTATCAGAAGTATGAGGTTGAAGATAGTAAGATTTTAGCAATTGTTAAAAATGATACAAAAGTAAATGAGCTTAAAGAGGGGGAAGTTGGAGAGATTTTATTAGACAAAACCCCATTTTATCCTGAAAAAGGTGGTCAAGTTGGAGATACAGGAATAATAGAGGGAGATGGCTTTTTAATTGAAGTTTTAGATACTCAAACACCTATAGATGATATTATTGTACATAAAGTAAAAGTTCTATTCGGAAGAGTTAAAGTTGGTGAAACTGTTTTTGCAAAGATAGATGTTGAAAGAAGAAAGGATATAATGAGACATCACACTGCTACACACTTACTACATTCTGCTTTAAGGGATATACTAGGGGAACATGTAAAACAGGCAGGTTCATTGGTTCATCCTGATTACTTAAGATTTGATTTTACCCATTTTGAAAGTCTTTCACCTGAAGAAATTAAAAGAGTTGAAGAAGTTGTTAATAATGAAATAATGAAAAATGAAGAGGTTGTATGTGAAGAGTTAAGTTATGAGGATGCTATAAAATCAGGAGCAATTGCAATATTTGAAGAGAAGTACGGGGATAAAGTTAGAGTGATAACGGCAGGTATATCTAAAGAGTTATGTGGTGGTACACATGTAAGTAGAACAGGAGATATAGGATATTTCAAAATACTATCTGAAAGTGCTGTATCTTCAGGTACGAGAAGAATAGAAGCTGTTGCAGGTAGAAAAGCTGTTGAAGTAGGTCAAAAGGAACATTTTCTTTTGGAAGAAATTAAAAGGTCTTTAGCAACTAAAGAGGAAGAGATTTTAGATAAAATAGAGATTTTAAAGGAAAAATTGAAAGAAGCAGAAAGGGAAATAAAGAGATTAAAACAGAAAGAATTAGTTAACCGTATAACAGATTTATTAACTGTTAAAGAAAAAGAGGATTTTAGAATTGCCTACGGAAAGGTTGAGGGGTTAAAACCTAACGAATTAAGAGATTTAGTTGATGTTGCTAGAGCTAAACTTGGAAAGTCTGTTGTTTTAATAGCATCTGTGGACAATGAGAAAGGTAAAATCAATCTAGTTGTAGGTGTGGATAAAGGATTAACAAATAGATTTAAAGCAGGATTAATTGTTAAAGAAGTAGCAGAGGTATTAGGTGGAAAAGGTGGCGGTAAACCTGATATGGCACAAGGTGGTGGAACAGAGATAAATAAACTGAATGATGCCTTTAAAAAATTTGAAGAATTAATTAAATAAAGGAGAGAAAAAATGGGAGACCCATATTCAGCTATACTAAGTCAGTTATTTTGGCTAATCTTTTTCTTTATGCTCTTCTATCCTATGTTAAGGGCTCAAACTTTAGAGTGGAGTAGGGAAAGGTTAATAAAGAATATTGAAGATAAGAGAAAATCTAGAGTGATAACTATGATACACAGACAAGAAACCCGCTCACTACTTGGATTTTTTATGATGAGGTTTATAACAATAGAAGACTCAGAGCAGGTTTTGAGAGCCATAAGAA
Source organism: uncultured Aquificales bacterium (assembly GCA_964514535.1). Classification (GTDB taxonomy): domain Bacteria; phylum Aquificota; class Aquificia; order Aquificales; family Hydrogenothermaceae; genus QNZC01. Next base: position 2,975 of record CAZEUK010000048.1, on the reverse strand, counting down.
TGACCCCTAAGAATATGCCTATAGATTTTATAATACATACACCGGGAGGATTGGCTTTAGCCGCTACACAGATAGCAAATGCCTTAGCTGACCATGAAGCCCCTGTTAGAGTTATAGTACCTCACTATGCTATGTCAGGTGGAACATTAATAGCCCTAGCGGCAGATGAAATAGTTATGGACAAACACGCAGTTTTAGGACCTGTTGACCCACAATTAGGACAAGAACCTGCAGTATCTTTAGTTAAAATTAAAGAATTAAAAAAACCTGAAGATATAGATGACGCAACGTTAGTTAAAATAGACGTAAGTGAGAAGGCTTTAAAACAGATGTATGATAACGTTGTAAACTTACTAACTAGAAAAGGTTATTCTGAGGAAATAGCAAAAAGAATTGCAGAAGAGCTAGCCCTTGGCAAATGGACACATGATTATCCTCTAACAGTTGAGTATTTACAAAAGTTAGGTTTGAGAATATCAACAGATGTTCCTGAAGAGGTTTACGCATTAATGGATTTATATCCACAACCTTCAGGAGCTCAAGCAGTTCAATACATACCAATTCCTTACAATAGAGGAAGTAATAACAACCATTAAAAAGGAGATAAAAAAGGTTGGAGATATATCTACCTATAGCCAATACATACGTTAATATATTTGCTATTCTAGGTTTAGGTTTAATAGTAGGTTTCCTATCAGGTCTTTTAGGAATAGGCGGAGGTATAATCCTAAACCCTGCATTGATAAAAATAGGTATTCCGCCTATAACAACCGTTGGGACATCAGTTGCCCAGATGGTAGGAGCTACCGTTTCAGGTTTCTTATCCCATCTTAAGCTAAAAAATATAGATATAAAAATGGGAGTAGTTCTAATAATCGGTGGCTTTTTAGGTGGTGGTGTAGGAGTAATATTAGCAAAATTCTTAGAAGATGCAGGGCATTTCAGAACATTTGTTCTATCTTTATACGCCTTCTATCTAGCCTTTACAGGCTTAACTATGTTTAAAGATATACTTACAAAGGATAAAAAAGAAAAAAAAGGTAATTTTGATAAATTTGTTGATAATCTTCCATTTAAAATGAAATTTGCGTATAGGGAAGTTTCCCTTTTAGTTCCTTTAGGAATAGGTATATTATCAGGATTTCTTGCAGCTGTAATGGGAGTAGGTGGGGGCTTTGTTGTAATACCTGCAATAATGTATTTAGTTAAATATCCTGTAGAAAAGGCTGTTGGTTTAAGTCTATTCCAAATGATATTTATAACATCATATCTCACATTCTTCCACAGTGTTGTAAATCACGGAGTAGATATAATCCTAGCATTAATACTAATGATAGGTTCATCTATAGGTGCAGTTTTTGGAGCTGCGTTCGGCCAGAAGATAAACAGAAATATAACAAAACTTATAATGGCTGTTTTAGTATCTACTGTTTCCCTAATAAGTTTTTATCAGTTATTCTTTGAAAAACCTAAACCTAAACCTCCTTTAAATCTAGTCCATAATCCTATATCTGATTTTGCCTTGGAACATCCATATTTATACGCAATTTCTGTAATAATTATAAGTCTGATTTTAGGATTTATAATAAGTTCCATAACGCATAAATTAAAACTAATCTTGGAATTAAAATTGAAAAAAGTTAAATAAAATCATTTTCCTTTTAATTTTTTTATGTTTTTAATTTGATATTTAGAAAATGTGGAGTTGTAAAAATGTTAACTGATACTAAACATTCAATAGACTTAAGAAATATTTTTAATAAAGTCTTGAAAAATCAAAGAATTACAGAGGAAGAAGCTTTATATCTGTTGGAAAATGGGGAATTATTGGAGTTAGGTAAACTGGCAAACTTAGTTAGGAAAAGAAAACATCCTGAAGATATAGTAAGTTTTGTTGTTGACAGAAATATTAACTATACAAATATTTGTGTTGCAGGTTGTAAGTTTTGTGCATTTCAAACAAAAAAAAACTCACCTGATGCATATATCTTAGATTTTACGGAGATATTTAAAAAAATAGAGGAGCTTATAGAGTGGGGAGGAACAACCCTTTTAATGCAGGGAGGATTAAACCCTGATTTAAAATTAGATTTTTACACTTCCTTATTTTCCGAGATAAAGAAAAGATTTCCAAATATTCAGATACATTCACTCTCTGCAACTGAGATAATGTTCTTGTCTAAATTAGAAAAGTTATCTGTTGAGGAGATTTTAAATATATTAAAAGACGCAGGTTTAGACAGCTTACCGGGAGGTGGGGCTGAAATACTTTCAGACGAGATAAGAAATCAGCTTTCTACAAAAGCTAAAGTTAGCACTGAAGATTGGCTAAACGTCCACGAAACAGCCCATAAGCTAAATATGAAAAGCACAGCAACTATGATGTTTGGGCATATAGAAAAACCAAAACATATAATAGAGCATCTTTCTAGAATTAGAGATTTACAGGATAAATCCTTAAAAGAAGGAAAGGGATACTTTACAGCATTTATCCCTTGGACTTTCCAGAAAGGAGGAACTAAATTAGACCATTTGGAAACTGCCACATCTGTGTATTATCTGAAAGTTTTATCTGTTTCCCGTATATTTTTAGATAACTTTGACAATATTCAATCATCCCATATAACCCAAACTATGAAGATAGGTCAAGTAGGATTACATTTTGGAGCTAACGATTTAGGTAGCACAATGATTGAAGAAAATGTTGTTGCATCTACAGGCTGGAAGGTATCAGCTCCAAAACCTGAAAAAATGGCAAAAATAATAAGAGATGCAGGCTTTAAACCAGTCCAGCGTGATACTTATTACAACATAGTTAGATATTTTTAATTTTTTCTTTTATTTTATTGTTTAGGAATAAATCCAATCCTAATCTTTGGTGAAATATGAAGTTTAAAATAAAAAATTTGGGAAAAATAAAAGAGGCAGATATAGAAGGTTTTAATGTCTGTAATTCTTAAAAAACTACCGTTATT
>CAZEUK010000047.1:0-7929 GCA_964514535.1 uncultured Aquificales bacterium | reverse complement strand
CAAACAAAATCTTTATAGATTAAAATTATTTTTCAAAAAGATTTAAGGAGAAAAAAGATGTCTTCAAAAGAGTTAATCCGTGAGTATAGAGAGCCTAAAGTTGTAAAAAACGCCATATTTACAGGTAGTCAGGCTTTAGAAAAAGCACCTAAGATTTACGGTATTCCTACCGGAATAGAAGGTTTAGACGATTTATTCTTTACGGTGGAAGTGGAAAACGGTAAAGTTGTAAAAAAATCTTTAAAAGGTATTCCTGCTTACTCTGTTTTTAATATTACAGGTGTTTCAGACACTGGTAAATCTTTAATGGTTGAACAGTTTACAGTTGAACAGGCACATAAAGGAAAAAAGGTAGCATTTATCACGGTTGAAAGCCCTGCGAATTTCGTTATAGCTTCAATGAAGTTAAGAGCGACGGCTATGGGTTATAACTTTGAAGAGTTTGAAGACAATATAATCTTAATAGATGCTGCTTCTAACAGTATTCTTAGGGAAAATATACCTGATTTATTGGCGACTTTAGCCTATGCAATAAAACAGTATCATATAAAGTTTACAGTTATAGACAGTATTACTGGTCTGTTTGAGAATAGAGAAGTTATGGCTAGAAGTATAGTTAGAAGAATATTTAATTTTATGAAAGAATGGTATCAAACAGCATTGTTTGTATCTCAAAAGAGAAGTGGACATGAAGAGCTTACCGCAGAGGCGGCAGGTGGTTATGCTGTGGGACATATAGTAGATGGGACAATGGTGTTAGCTAAAGAGTTAATAGATAACGGTTATAAGGCTAAGTTATACAAAAAGGATATAGGTGATATAGTTAGACTTTTCAGAATAGATGGTTGTCGTATGAGTGGACACGATACAAAAACACATTTTATGGAAATAACAGAAACGGGCTTAGTTAAAATTCTAGACCCAATAAAATAGATAGGAGCTAACAATGAGATATAAAAAGTTTTTAGATTTAAATCTTTCAGAGATAGGTATAGGAACATATTTGGGAAATAGTGATGATACTACAGATAAAAACTACTATGAAACTATAAAAGAAGGATTAAACAGGGGAATAAATGTTGTTGATACTGCCATAAATTACAGAAATATGAGAAGTGAGAAGATAATAGGAAAAGTTTTAAAAGATTTTGATAGAAGTAAGGTTATTATATCTACTAAAGGGGGATATGTTGCCGTTCCTTCAGATGTGGAAAATCCAACAGAGTGGTTTAAAAATGAATTGGTTTTAACTGGAATAGTTGATTTAAAGGACATAACCGATACAGGAAATATATTAACTGAAAAATATATAAACTGGGCTTTTGAGAAGAGCTTACAAAATCTGAATACAGATTACATAGACATTTACTACATACATAATCCTGAAGACCAACTTTTAAAGTTTGATAGGGATACTTTTTATAAAAAATTAGAAGATGTTTTTAGATTACTGGAAGATAAAAGGTCTGAAGGTAAATTAAAATACTACGGTTTAGCCACTTGGAACGGTTTCAGACTTCCTGAAAATCACCGCCAATTTTTAAATCTTAAAGATATATTTGATATAGCAAACAATATTTCAGAGTATAACGGTTTTAAATTCATACAACTACCGTATAACATAGCTATGCTTGAGGCTTATACATTAAAAAATCAATCTTTAAACGGTAAAAAGCTGTCAACTTTTGAAATGTGTGAGATTTTAGGTATTTATACTTATATTTCTGCTCCACTTATGCAAGGAAGACTTATAAGACCTGTTAATGAGGCTATATTAAAAAAATTTAAAGTTAATTCTCCTTCATTAATACCTATACAGTTTGTTAGAAGTAGCAAAGGTGTAGGAACGGTTTTAATAGGAATGAGTAAAAAAGAGCATCTATTACAAAATTTAGAAATACAAAATTTTGAACCTTTAAGTTATGAAGAAATAGACAATTTGATAAATTCAAGATGAAAACAGGATTAGTTTTATCAGGTGGAGCTGTTAGAGGTGCAACACATATAGGAGTTTTAAAAGCATTAAAGGAGTTCGGGATAGAGATAAACATTCTCTCCGGAGTTAGTGCTGGTTCTATCATTGCCGTTTTTTATGCTGCAGGCTACTCTCCTAAAGAGATGGAAGATATTTTGTTAAAAACAGATATAAAGAAATATCTAAAGCTTAAATTCCCTAAACAAGCCTTTTTCTCCCTTGAAAAGCTGGATATTCTTTTGGAGAGATATATTGGAAGGATAGATTTATCCGAGCTAAAGATAAAAACATATATAACAGTTATAGACTATACAATCGGAGAAGTTAAATATATAGACAAGGGCGATTTAATACAGTATGTAAAGGCCTCCTGTAGTTTACCTATTATTTTTGAACCAACGTATATAAATGGGAAACCTTATATAGACGGTGGAATAATGGATAATCTACCTGTAGAGCCATTAATTAAAGAAAAATGTAATTTTAAAATATGTTCAGAGGTAAATCCATTTCCTGAGTTTTCTCCAAATCCTAACATCTTTAAACTGGCTGTAAGGAGTTTATTCCTAGCTATTAGGTCAAACACAGAAAAGAATAAAAAGTATTGTGATATATTTTTACAACCGCCACAACTGGTTGAAATAGGCCTTTTCTCAATAAAAGATTTAAAAAAGGCTATAGATATTGGATACAACTACACTAAAAAATTTTTAGAAGAAAATCTGAAAAAATAGTTTTAAGCTCAATTTGATTTATAATTATCTCCTAGATTTATTTTTCTTTTAGGAGGATTTTATGGATTTTGACGTTAAAGATTTAGGATTGGCAGAAAAAGGTAAGTTAAGAATTGAATGGGCAGAAATGGATATGCCTGTTTTGAGACAGATTAGAGAGAGATTTAAAAAGGAAAAACCTCTGAAAGATGTCAGAATAGCTGCCTGTTTACACGTAACGACAGAAACGGCAAACCTTATGATAACTTTAAAGGAAGGTGGAGCTGAGGTTTATTTGACAGCATCTAATCCTTTGTCAACACAGGATGATGTAGCGGCAGCATTGGTAAAGGAGTTTGATATACCTGTTTTTGCTATACATGGTGAGGATAGAGAGACTTATTATAAACATCTTTACGCAGTTCTTGATAAGAAACCTAATATTACTATGGATGACGGGGGAGATTTAATATCAACATTACATAAAGAAAAACAGGATTTATTACCTGAAGTGTTAGGAGGGACTGAAGAGACAACAACAGGAGTTATAAGATTTAAAGCTATGGAAAAAGACGGTGTTTTAAAATTTCCTGTAATAGCTGTAAATGATGCATACACTAAACATCTCTTTGATAACAGATACGGAACAGGACAATCTACGATAGATGGAATACTGAGGGCAACCAACAGATTATTGGCAGGTTCTACATTTGTAGTTGCAGGTTATGGATGGTGTGGGAAAGGTGTTGCAATGAGAGCAAAAGGAATGGGAGCTGAAGTAATAATAACGGAAGTTGACCCGTTAAAAGCTTTAGAGGCTAGAATGGACGGATACAGAGTAATGCCAATGATTGAAGCGGCAAAAATAGGGGATTTCTTCGTTACAGTTACAGGTAATACTGATGTTATAGACAAACAACATTTTGAGGTAATGAAGGACGGAGCAATAATATCAAACTCTGGTCATTTTGATGTTGAGATAAATATTAAGGCTTTAGAAGAGATGGCAGTGTCCACTAGAGATATAAGGGAGAATGTAAAAGAGTATAAACTGAAGGATGGTAGAAGAATTTATTTACTAGCTGAAGGAAGACTTGTAAATTTAGCTGCTGCAGAGGGACACCCTGCACAGGTTATGGATATGTCATTTGCAAATCAGGCTTTATCTGCTGAGTATATATACAAAAATCACGATAAGCTAGAACCTAAAGTTTACAAAGTTCCTGATGAGTTAGATTTAGAAGTCGCTAGATTAAAACTAAAATCAATGGGAATTGAGATTGATAAACTTACAGACAAACAGATAGAATATTTATCAAGCTGGCAACACGGGACGTAAGTCCCTATCTTTTAACTCTTTTTATTAATGGGGATAGAAAATGATAACTATATTTGATGTTGATGGTGTTCTATTTGACGCTTCCAAATCTTACCATATAACTATATGGGAAACTGTAAAACATTTCACAGGAAAAAATGATATAGAAAAAAAAGACTTATTAGATATAAAGTTTAAACTGGGAATTAATAACGATTGGGATGTCTCTATAGCTGGGATAATTTTTGTAAAAACAGGTTTACCTTTAGATAAGTTTATACAGACTTTTAAAGATTTTTCAAAAACTAAAGAGTTAATGTATCAATTTGCAAAAGAGAGAAATATAACCCTTCCAAAGTATGAGGATTTAATAAAATTTTTTGACGATATATACATCTCACTTAGAGAAAATGAAGAGATGATTATTCCCAAAAATATACTGGAAGAGATTAGAAAAATTACAGATGTTATGGGAGTTATTACAGGAAGACCTTTTGAGTTGTTAGATTTTTCATTTAAAAAGTTTAATCTTTATCCTTTGTTTGACCATATCATAACAGATGACGATACACCTCTTTCCCATCAAAAAAAACCATCTTCATATCCATTAAAACTGTTTTTTAAAAAGTTTGAATATAGAGAACCTGTTGTATATATAGGGGACACTTTAGCAGATAAAAATATGGTTTATAACTTTAACAGTGAAGAAAACAAAAACGTTAACTTTATCCTGTTTAATAATCCCCACTCTAAAATAGAGGATAAGCTGGATATGGTGGTCAAAACAGGGGAGGAGTTATTAGACTTGCTAAATAGTATAAAAGAAAAAGCTAAAGCTTAAATTTTTTCTAAAAAATCAATTTTTATTCTCTTTTCCCCTTCCTTCTCAAAAATAACGGTAGCAAAAGGATGATTAACCTCAACTACAAATCCTTTACCATACTTTTTATGTCTTACCATATCACCTTTTTTTACACTTCCTGTTGAAACAGTTGATACGATAACCTTTTTTTCCGAAGTTTTTATTTTCCTATCAAGACTTAATTTTTTTACCTTTATATCTTCCCTTATATCTTTTAAAAATCTAGAGGCTTTACTCTTTAAAAGTTTACCGTTAAAACTTGTCCTTTTTTCTGCTAAGCTTAATATTAGATGTTCCTTAGCTCTTGTAATGGCAACGTAAAACAGTCTTCTCTCCTCTTCCAGTTCAATTGGATTTATTAAAGATTTACCACTTGGGAATATACCTTCTTCTAAGGCAGGTAAAAAAACTATAGGAAACTCTAAACCCTTTGAAGCGTGAACAGTCATTATTTTAACACTGTTATTATTTTCTAAACTGTCCTGTCCTTGAGATAGGGTTGTTTCCTCTAAAAACTCAGTTAAACTTTTTTTCTGTTTATCCAACTCTAAGAAAACCTTTTTTAATTCCTCAACGTTGTTAACCCTATCCTGATAATCTTTAGGATACTTTTGTTTTAAAAATTGGTAGTAATCTATCTCGTCAATCAGATATGTTAATGCTTCGTAAGGTCTAACATTACCTAATGTTTTTATAGTATCAATAATACTTAAAAAGTTTTTAATACCTTCCCTTTGTTTTTTATTTAGTTTTAATAAATCACTATTTTCTAATACTAACTTTAAGGTATCTATCCAATTTAAACCTCTCTCAACTTTTATTCTTTCCAACTCTTTAATAGTCTTATCTCCTAGCTGTCTAGGTGGTAAATTTATTATTCTTTTAAATGCCTGTGTATCATTTGGATTTATAGAAAATCTTATATAACCGATTAAATCTTTTATCTCTGCCCTTTCATAAAATTTTAAACCACCTATTATTTGGTAAGGAATGTTAGCCTTAACAAAATCCTCTTCTAAAATCCTAGACAGATAACCCATCCTTATAAGGACAGCCATATCTGAATATTTATAACCCTTTGAGTTATACCTTTTTACCATTTCAACGATAAACTTACTTTCATACTTTTCAGAAGGAAGTTTGTAGAGGGTTATATCCTCATTTCCAATTTTATCAGTCCATAAGACTAAAACCTTTTTTCTCCATTTACCACTTGATTTTTGAATTATCTTGTTTGCTAGGTCTAATATCTTTTTAGTTGAACGGTAATTCCTCTCAAGTTTTATAATTTTTGTATTTGGAAAATCCTTTTCAAAATCTAATATATTCTCAGGGTGTGCTCCTCTCCAAGTATATATACACTGTTGCGGGTCACCAACCACAGTTATACAACTTCTATCTCCAACTAACTGTTTTAAAAGTTTATGTTGTATTTTGTTTGTATCCTGATATTCGTCAACAAGTATATAATCAAATCTATCTCTCCATTTCTGTAGAATATCTTCCCTTTCTTCAAAAAGTTTTACAGCTTTAATCAATATATCGTCAAAATCAACAGCATTACTTTCAACTAATTTTTTTTGATAAAGATTAAAAATATCATCTATAAATCTTTCTTTCTGTCTATAAATCTCCAGAACGAACTCATCATCAGACTGTTTTATATCTGATATTATCTCTTTTATTCTTTTTAAATCCTGTTTATCTGCTTGGATGTTAAGCTCGGCAAAAATATCTTTTAATAGGTTTAAACTATCCTCTTCATCGTAAACAACGAAATCTTTGGATAAATCTATACTATCTATCTCAAATCTTAATATTTTTAAAGCTAAACTGTGGAAAGTTAATACCCATCTAGGCTCTGAAGTGAGGTTTAAACTTTTCTTTACCCTTTCCCTCATATCAGAACCTGCTTTATTCGTAAAGGTTATAGCTAAAATCTTGTCTAAAGGTATTTTTTTCTCTTTTATCAGATACATAATCTTATGGGTTATAACCCTTGTCTTTCCCGACCCTGCACCTGCTAAAACTAATAAAGGAGTATCTATGTGTAAAACCGCTTTTTTCTGTTCCTCGTTCAAACTCTCTAAAATATTATCCATCTACTATCCAACCAAACTTTAATTTTTCAAAATTATAAAACAAAAATATTTCTTTGGATTTTTAGATAGAATAAATTTAATTACAAGATTTTAATTCTAATTTACTGTTTTACATAACTAGTTATATCTACTTTTCCCTTTATATTTCTTGTAAATGCAGGCTTTAAATTTTTGTCTAACTCTTTATCTAACTTTTCTTTCAAGGTTTTCTTTTTAATATTTTTAGGTGTTGAACCTGTATAAACTATTACAGCACCTACACTATATCCGTAGTTATGTTTTTTAAAAATTCTCTTAAATTTTTCTATAGAATTTAAAATCTGATTTACTGCCTTTTCTATATCACTTCCTTTCAGTTCTACAAAAATAACGTTTTTCTTATCACTTTGATAATAAATAAACCCATCACAGTTAGAACCTTCTAAGCCTTCACATTCAGATTTACCTTCTAAATTTCCGCATTTACCTTCAAACTGTTTATCAATTACTACTCCAATACCAATTTCACCATCTACAAACTCACACCTAACTCCCACATTGTTTTCCTCACAAACTAATATCTTTCCAAAATTTTTATTCCCTACATTATTAAATCCAATACAGTTTGAAAATTTATTTTCTATCTCTGTAAACAATCTATAACTCCCAGTATATATTTGAAATCTTTTCTGATACTTGGCTAAATGTTCTCCAATCTATAGTTCTCTCTTCCTTATCTAAAATATCCTCAACTACTCCGTCTTTTCTGAAAAAATATACAGAGACATTATCTTTTGATATAAAAATATCTGAAGATTTAATTAAATTATAATCTCCATCTTTAATATATTTAGGTTGCCAGAACAATTCTTCCTTATTACTTTTAGTTGAGTAATATCCCTCTATAAGATTTATAAGATGGTCAACTATATAAGGTGAGTGTGTAGTAATTAAAACTTTTATTCCTTTATTTGCCATTA
>CAZEUK010000046.1:0-8033 GCA_964514535.1 uncultured Aquificales bacterium | reverse complement strand
CCAGACAATGTTTGTACAGATGCTCAAAGAAATATTTTAAGAGGTTGGTATATTGAGTTAGATTTAGGAAATAATGATTATTACAAAGAAAGAAATATAACTGACCCAGCATTAGCAAGCCAAAATGTAGTTTTATTTACGACAATTGAACCTACTAAAGACCCTTGTAAATTTGGTGGAAGAACTAGAATTTGGGCATTAAATTGTGCTACAGGTGGAGCTCTATTAGATTATTGTCCTGTGTATAGAATAGATGAAAGAAAATTAAGAGGAAGTGCATTATTACAACTTTCAGGTGGAAATATACAACAGATTAATTTAAGACAGTTAGCAAATGAAGAGCTAAATAATAACTCTAGGTCTAGTGAATGGTCTACAGGAACTTCTCCAGAAGGTGCTCCATCATTTGTAGTTCCTATCCCCGGTTCAGGAGGAGAAATACTACTATGGCTAGAAAGATAAAAAACGATATAAGGGGTTTCTCCCTTTTAGAACTTTTAATTGTTATATCTATTATGTCTATAATGGCTTATATAGGTGTGAAATATATAATTTCTGCGATGGAAAAGAGTAAGGTGGAAGAAGATTTAAAAAAGATGTATGGTTTGTTACAGGAAGCTAGAATAAAAGCATTTACACAAAAAGAAGATTTTACATTTTCTTTGAATGTAGCCTCAAAAGAAGCCTGTATTCTGGATAAAAATAACAATAAAGTTAAATGTATCACTTTGAACAAATCTGATTACAGCGTTAACAATAATATAAAAATTGATAAAAGGGGAACATTTACAAGAGCTACTATAGATTATACTGGAACTGTATCTAATTTGTCATATAACTGTATAAAAGTGTCTAACCTTAGGGTTATATTAGGAGTTGATAATGGTTCAGGATGTAAACCAAAAGAATAAAGGTTTTACTATTGTAGAAGTATTAGTGGCTCTTGTTATTTTTGCATTAATTCTAATATTTATGCTTCAAGGTTTTTTATTAGCCTACAGGATAAATTTTTCAAACGAAGTAAAGAATACAGCCGTTAGGGTTGCTCAGGACGAACTATCTAACTTAAGAAATATGGTTATAAAAGATATTTATGATAATAGTACCAATCAAACATTATACTGTCCTGCACCTTGCAATCCTGATACAACAAACACAACTTGTAAAACAGTGAGAAATGTAAAAGGTGTTAATGTGGTTTTTGGTAAAGCTATTTCTATAAATGATGCTGAATCAACCTACTTAGACCTTAATATAACAGTTTGTACTAAGATAAAAGACTGGCGAACTGGCGATAATATAACTTATACAATTAGAACAATACTATCAAACACATATTAGGGAAAAGAAAATGGTTAGAGATATAAGAGGTTTTACCATATTAGAGTTATTAATAGCTATAATTATTTCAATAATTTTAATGTCTGCCGTTTATTATACCTATACAACTTTTTTTATGGGTATTCGTTCTGAGCAAACAAGTATTGAGCAGGAAATAGAAAAGATTGTTGGCTTAGAGTTACTAAGATTAGATTTAGAGCATTTAGGTTATGGAATTGGGAAAAAATCTCCAAACGATTATAGATTATACGATATAGATAATAATAACCATACATTGATTGTAAGAGCAACTTTAAATAACTCAAATGATAATACTATCGGTTGGCAAATATGTAGAAAAAATTATTTAGTAAAAAGGGAATTAGAAGGAACAAATAATGACTTTGTATACATTGATGAAAATGGCTATGTTATTGATGCAAAACAAAATAATGGTAACTGTCCTTTCAATAACCTTTACACTTATATAGGATATCCTTTTGATACAAATGCAACTGGATGTGATTTTAATGGAACAACATTTTGTACAGAGATAACTTATTATCTATCTAATAGTAATTTACCTAAGATATGCAATCCTAATACTTATAATTTATTGAGAAAAGTTAATAATGATACTGGTGGAGACCCTTTACTTTCGTGTGTAGCTGATATTAAGTTTACAGTTGATATAGACAATAACAATGATGGAAAGATAGATTTAAGAGATGTTGATGATATTAGTTCTTATAGTGCAGAGCAACTAAGGTCTTACACAAGAAGAATAAATGTTTATATTCTCTATCAAGAGGCAACGAAACCAAATCCAAATTTTGAGTTTAAAAATTATCAGACTGACAGCCAAGGGGCATACATGGAACTGGACAGTCAAAAACTGTATTTACCTCCCAATTTTAAAAATTATAAATGGAAAATTATAAAAATTTCAGTAAAACCTATGAGTATTATTAGATAAAGCGGGGATAAAAAATGAAATTAAATAACAATAAAGGAGCAGCTTTACTTATAACTTTACTGATTGGAGTTGTTGCATTATTAGTTGTCTTAGCTTTATTTGCATTTATGTTATTTGGTAAAGGTAGTTTTACTCTCAAAGAAAGGTATACATCTGCTTTGGAAGCAGCTAAAGGTGTGGCTTACTATGTTATGGATAAGTTAGATTTAGGGGCAACGGATATTATGTGTTATAACTCTAACACTTTGGCCTCCTGTCCCTGTTATCAGGCAGAATGGGACCCAAATGATAATCAAACTGAATGTCCTGCTGGATTTCCAGTTGATGCAATAGATTTAGGAAGCTATAAGACCTTACCTGCGGCAAATGGTGGGACTTACAATATAAATGCAACTCTGATATATAAAGATTTATCTTATGACGGAAATTATGATATTTACTCAATAGAGATAAACGCTGTTAATCCACAAACTAAAGAAAAGGCAACTATAGATTTTATATATAAAGCACCAAGATATGATTTTTAATTTTAATAATATTTTACTAATATAAAGGGGGGCTATTATGGATGGTAAAGATGTTAGTTTTTTAACTATTGATGAGATTGCGCGTAGGGCGTTAAATATGAATGCATCTGATATTCATATTACTGCAGGAGCACCACCTACATTTAGGATAGATGGTCATATAAGATACATTACAGAGTATCCTACTTTATATCCGAGAGATACACAACAGTTGATTTACTCTATTATGAATGAAAAACAAAAGAGAACATTTGAAGCTGAAAACGAAGTTGATTTCTCCATTGGAATAAAAGGAGTTGGAAGATTTAGGGTTAACGTGTACAGACAAAGGGGTAGTGTAGCAGCTGCTTTAAGAAGAATTCCGTATGAAATAAAACCTATGGAAGAGTTAGGGTTAATACCTTCAGTTAAAGATTTATGCCATAAATCAATGGGATTGGTTTTAGTCACTGGACCTACAGGTTCAGGTAAAACAACTACTTTAGCGTCAATGATAGATTATATAAATAAAAATTTTCCTTACCATATTATTACAATTGAAGACCCTATAGAATTCTTATTTCCTCACAGAAAATCTTTAGTTGCTCAAAGGGAAGTAGGGTCTGATACTAAAAGTTTTGCCAATGCACTTAAGTATGCTTTAAGGGAAGACCCTGACGTTATACTCGTTGGTGAGATGAGAGATTTGGAAACGATAAAAGCCGCTTTAACTGCAGCTGAAACAGGACACTTAGTATTTGGTACATTACATACAAATACAGCTGTTCAGACGATAAACCGTATTATTAACGTATTCCCACCACACGAACAGGAACAGGTTAGAACAGAACTAAGTTTCGTTTTACAGGGAGTAATATCCCAAAGATTATTGCCGCGTATAGGTGGTGGTAGGGTACTAATTCACGAAGTTTTAATTCCAACTCAAGGTATAAGAAATCTTATAAGGGAGAATAAAATCCACCAGATTTACGGTTTAATGCAGTCAGGTCAAGCTGGAACTGGAATGCAAACTATGAACCAATCTTTAATTAAGGCTATAAGGGAAGGATTGATAACTATAGAAGATGCTTTAAGAACCTCTCCAGACCCAAAAGAATTGGAAAGATTGTTAAAAACAGTAAGATAATCTTTAATTTTCTCTCTTTTTCTTTTCAATAATTTTAAAAATTATAACGATAACTTCCTTTATTTACATTAAGGTTAAAAAAAGTTAGAATTTGTGAACTTTAAAACTTTTGTATGGAAATACAGATGGCATTACCGAGGATTAAACATTATCTGATAAATGAAAAGTATGAGGACCCGGGGATAGTTATTGAGATAGAAAGTTTAGGTAAATATTTACTGTTTGATGTAGGGAACATATCAAGGTTAGATAGACACTTATTGAGAAAAATTACACATATATTTATAACACATACACATATGGACCATTTTATAGGGTTTGATAATCTGTTAAGAAATAAACTTGGAAAACCTCATACGGTGGAAGTTTTTGGTATAACTCCATTATCACAGAATATATACTGCAAACTACAAGGTTATACTTGGAACTTAATAGAGTTTGAACCACAGTTAATTTTTAAATTAAAAGAAGTTGACGGGAATAATTTTAAATACTACAGATACGATATTAAAAATAAGTTTGAGAAGGAATTGATAAAAATAGAAGAGATAAAAAACAATATTTTATATGAGGATAAATTTTTTAGGGTTAGATTTGCTGTTTTGGAACATAAGATAGATGTACTCGGATACTCTTTTGAGTATAAACCTAGATTAAAACTAATCCCTGAAAGACTTAAAGAGTTTAATCTTGAAGGTAAGGAGATAGGCAGATTAAAAGAATTTTTAGAAGATGGGAGTAATAAGGATAAAGTTTTTGTAATAAATGGAAAGGAGTATAAGTACGAATATTTAAAAGAAAGGTTAAGCTATACGATTGATGGTTATAAAATCTCCTATATAACAGATGTTATATATTCTGAAAAAAATAGGGAGAAGATAATAAATCTTGTAAAAAATTCAGATGTTTTATACTGTGAAGCTGTGTTCTTAGATAAAGATAAAGAACAGGCGAGAAAGGTGTATCATCTAACTTCAAAACAGGCAGGAGAAATAGCTAAAGCTGGAAATGTTAAAAAGTTAATAATTTTTCATATATCTAGAAGATACGGAAAGAATTATAAAGCAGTATTAAAGGAAGTGAGGGAAGTATTCCCTGAAGCTTATTAATCTTAAACTAATATATGGGTGTCATCTACAAGTATAAAATTTAAATTTGGTATTTTCCTTATTTTCATCTTCTGTCCTATTAAATGTCTTATGTAAGGCTTACTCTCTTCCAGCTTTTCCAAAACTTTCTGTCTATCTTTTAACACAGATATATAAACTTTAGCCTCTTCTAAATCTTTACTTACATCAACATTTAAAATAGAAACTATATTGTCCTGCTGTATAGGTAAATCCATTAAAAAAATATTACTTAACACTCTCTTTAACTCGGCGTTAATCCTTTCTTTTCTGTATTTAGCCATCTATAAACTCCTTTTTATATATTTTTTACAATCTCTTTAACTGTATCTATTATGTAATTTATTTCGCTATCTGTAAGGGCTGGATGGACAGGAATAGCAAAAATATCTTTAGTTAATTGCTCTGCAAATGAACAATCTAAATGCTCTGCGTCTCTTAATTGGTGTAGTGTGTACTCATAATATATTCTAGCACCTATACCTTTCTGTATGAGCTTTTCTATGATTTCATCTCTCTTTGGATGTCTTAAGGCGTATATATGGTAAACATGCTTTCTCCCTTCAAACTCTTTAGGTATTTCTAAGGCTGGTAAGTTTTCAAACTCTCTGTTGTATAGATAAGCTATCTTTCTTCTTTTTTCATTATTTTTCTCTAATTTTTGTAATTGCCAATATCCTATCCCTGCTTGGAATTCTGTAATTCTAAGATTTAAAGCTGGGTGATTTCCAAATTCTATCCAGTTAGCTATTTTTTCATCTAAATCTGGATTACTAGTTAAAATTGCTCCACCTTCCCCCATTGCAACATTTTTTGATGCGTAGAAACTGAATGCTGATATATCTCCCAAAACACCTGTCTTTTTACCTTTATACTCTGCTCCGTGGGATTGGGCACTGTCTTCTAAAATAATAACATTTTTTTCTTTACATAATTCTCTAATTCTATCCATATCTGCAGGTTGACCGAACAGATGGACAGGAATAACAGCTTTTGGTGAGTATTTCTCTATAGCTTCTTCTAACTTGTTAACATCTATACAATAATCTTCCCAAACATCTACTACAACTGGAGTACCACCTGCCAATATTACCGCGTCTATAGTTGCCATAAAACTGAAGGCAGGAACAATAACTATATCTTCCTTTTTATTAATACCTATAGCTTTTAAGGATATGTATAAAGCTGATGTACCACTACATACAGGATGGCAAAAACCTGCTCCGATGTAATCTCTAAAGGCATTTTTAAACTTTATAGTCCATCTTCCCCGTGTTATCTGTCCAGACCTTATTATTTCTAATACTGTTTTCTCTTCTTCTATACCAAAACTAGGTTTAATAATAGGTATCAAAATCTATCCCCCTAAGTTAATAAAACTTAAATTATTATAAGCCCTGTATAAAAAAATGTTTAAAAATATACCGTCATACCGTCTTTGGCAGATATTACAGGAACAGATGTTGATAATTCTATCTCTTTAGCTACTTTTTCAGGGTTTTCCCTTAAAATATAGGGGCTAAAATGTGTAATAATTGCTTTTTTAGGTTTATGTTCATTTAACATCTTTTTAACATCTTCGGCGGAAAGGTGGGTGTAGTTAGGTTTAGGTTTGTAAAAAGTTGTGTTTAAAACTTCCAAATCTGCATTTTTAGGATAGGCAGTTAACATTTCATCAAAAAACTTTCCACAGGCAACATAAACAAATTTTTTATTTTTATCTGCTATTTCTATACCGTAAGTTTCCGCATAGGTATGAATATGTTTTATAACAGCCTTTATTTTTAAATCTCTGTAGAAAAATTCTTTATCTTCACTTAGTATAGCTATCTCTTTTATACCCTTTCTAAGATATTTTAAAAGTATAGGGTCTTCCCCTTCTACAACATCTACAGGTGCAACCAGCATATCTATAGGTTTTGTTCCACTTCTCGTTGATGCTTCTAAAACTGTATTCAAATCTGCTGTATGGTCTAAATGTCTATGAGATATAACGATAATATTTATATCTTCAGGTTCAAAACCAAATTCAAACATTCTAATCAAACTACCGGGACCCGGGTCAATAAGTATGTTAACTCCATCCAGTTTTAACCACATTCCTCCTGAGTATCTTAACTGTCTAAATACTGCTACCCTTCCCCCAGCAGTACCTAAGAATGTTAAACTATCCCTATTCACCTTAATCTACCTCTACTTTTATTTTTTATTACATCATCTATTGCCCACTTTCTTATTATTTCTTCCATTTCTTCATCTGTTAACTGTGGTTTTTCATACATTTCTTTTAACTCTCTCTGTCTCTGAGCCTCATACAGTATAACTGCTGTTGCTACAGAAACATTTAAACTTTGAGCCATACCATACATAGGAATTATTATATTTTTATCGGCATACTGTAAAACTTTCTCACTTACCCCTTTCAATTCATTTCCCATTACAATTAGAGACGGTTTTGTGTAATCAATTTCTCTAAAGTGGACACTTTTTTCTGATAGATGGGTGGTTAAAATCTGAAAACCTTCCTCTTTTTTCCTTAAAAGAAAACTTTCTACATCCTTTACTTCTTCTAATAAAAGCCATTTATGAGAACCCATAGTTATACTTTCATTAATTAGACCACCTATACCTGAAAAGGTATAGTAAAGTTTTAACACACCTACAGCATCACAAGTTCTAATAATTGCTGAAAAGTTATGCTGATTTTTAACATCCTCAACAAAAACCTGTAAATCTTTCTGTTTTTTGTTAAGAATATTTTTAATCTTTTTTAATCTTTCTTCTGTTATTAAGTAATCCATCTTTAAACGAAGCCTCTAACTAAATAATCACTATTAAAAATTTTTACAAAAAATTTGCCAGGAAGCCCATTTCTAAAGAAATGGGATGAATGGCAGAGAGCTTCTAACGAAACTCTCAAAACCTCTTAATCGTTAATCTGCTATAATATTATAGAG
>CAZEUK010000045.1:0-8070 GCA_964514535.1 uncultured Aquificales bacterium | reverse complement strand
GCCTGTAGCATTGTTTGTAAGTCTTGTAATCTTGTAGAAAGGATAAAAAGGGCGTTTTCAAGTTTTTCTTTTTCCAATTTATCTGTAGTAGTTTCTATTCTCTTCTTTATTTCCTCTATCGCCTTCTTGCCTATCTCAATCTTTTCCTCTAACTCTTTCTGATACTCCTTTAACTCCTTCTGTAAATTTTCCAAGTCTATATTGTCCCTTATAAGTTGGTCTTTTGCATCTTCCAGATTTTCCATAATTTTTTCAATATAATCTTTTACAGTCTCATATCTTTCAGCTATATATCTGATAAGTTTATCCCCCTGTGGAACTAAACCTAATATCTTTTTCCATAGAGGAGCTTTTTCGTAATACGCAGGATTAAGCTCTTCCAGTTTTTCCTGTAGAGAGTATAACCTATCTGTAATCGGTTTAGTGCTTTCGTCCTTAGCATAAAAGATAATCTTTTTCTCTAAAGCCGATATTTTAGAGGATATTTCCCTCTGCTCTTCTAAACCGAACTTATCAGGATTGTTTATTATCTCGTCTAGATATTTTTTCTCAAACTTTATTTCTTTATATTTTGGTAAATTAATGTCCTGTTTTTCTTTAACTTCTGTTTTATTTTCCATAATAATCACCTGATATTAATATTTATTTTCTCTTAATATATATCTTTTCAAATTTTCTTACCAGATAAGGAAATGTTATAACTCCCCAAATTATTCCGAATACTAAATATTTATATGCAACATCTTTTGAAAAACCAAAGAAAGAGTTTGATATTATCAATTTAGCAAAGTTTATGAGAATTAATAAAAAAACTAATAGTACTACTACTCCAAGACTTAAGTATGTGTAATAGGTTAAGGCCTTTGCATATTTATACCTAAAATCTATGTAATACAGAAGTCCTAATGAAAATAAAAATATTGATGTTAGTATATATCCTACTCCTAATCCTGTTGCTATAGGAAAAAACATTTTTCTTAACTCTCCAATTTTAGTTTATGGGCTTTCCCAACTAACTCTAGTATATGTTTGTATCCCTTTCTATTTATATGATTTTCCAAACCTTCTATTATCTTTAGAGGAGAGTATGGGTCAAAAAATAAAGCTGTGCCTATCTGAACAGCTAAAGCCCCAGCTAAAATATGTTGTAATGCATCTTCAGTATTAGATATTCCCCCTACACCTATTATAGGTATTTCTGTTCCATATTTTTCATAAACCTGATAAATCATTCTAACTGCTATAGGTAATATTGCAGGACCAGATAAGCCTCCTGTTTTTGTAGCTAAAATAGGCTGTTCTTTTTCTACATCTATGGCCATTCCTAAAAGTGTGTTTATTAAAACCAGTCCATCAGCTCCAGCCTCTACAGATGCTTGGGCTGTATCAAGTATATTTGTTATGTTAGGGCTAAGTTTAACCAACAAAGGTTTTTCCACAACTCCTTTTAATCTGGATACTAAGCTGTAAAGTGTATCCGGGTCTGAACCAAATGCTAAACCACCTTTTTTAACATTAGGACAGGAAACGTTTAACTCTAAAATATCCACCCCTTCAGTTTTGTTAAGATACTCACCTACTTTTAGATATTCTTCTTCATCTTCACCAAATACATTTGCAATAATAACAGTATCGTACTCTCTTAACTTTGGAAGTATATTTTTAGCGAAGTATTCAACTCCCGGATTTTGTAAACCAATTGAGTTTAACATTCCTGAAGGTGTTTCAACTATCCTTTGAGGAGGATTACCTGTCCTAGGTTTATAAGATAACCCTTTTACTACAACAGCACCTAATTTAGATATATCAAAAATATTTTGTGCAACTTCTAAACCATAACTAAAACATCCTGAGGCTGTCCAAACTGGATTTTTAAACTTTATACCAAATAGTTCATAAGATAGGGAGTTATCTAAAGGTTTTATAAAATTTGCCACTTTTTAAGCCTTTATACTTAATTTTTGATAATTTTACCATTAAATCTTAGTTAGCAAAATTTAGAAAATTTTTATATAAATATAATTATATTAATTAATATATTTGACATATTTAATATGGTTTTTATAATTTAATAATTGCAAACTGTAAAAAAATAGTGTTAGTCGTTGTTAACTATAGTGTAAAGGTTTTTAATTAAACAGTAGAACTTTATTTGTTTTTTATACATACTAACATATAGAATATTAAAAAGATTTTAAGGTAAAAATTTTAAATGGAGGAGTTTTAAAATGGCAAAAGTTGTTATAGTTGGTGCAGGTTTTGCAGGTCATTATGCGGCTCTAGTCATTCAAGATGCTCTAAAAGGTAAAGGAAATCATGAGATAACAGTTATAAGTAGAGTTCCCAAGTTTACCTATATACCTTCTCTAGTTTGGGTTGGTGTTGGGCAGATGAGAGCTGAGGAAACTCAGTTTGATTTAAAACCTGTGTACGATAAGCTAGGAATTAATTATATTCATGGAACGGTAACTGAAGTTCATCCTGACCCTGAAGACCAGTATGTTGTTGTTAATCTTCCTAACGGTCAAACTCAGGAAGTTAAATATGACTATATTATAATTGCTACAGGACCTTACTTAAACTTTGCGGCAGTTGAAGGATTAGGGCCAGAGAATGGTTATACCCAATCTATATGTACACCACCACACGCTACAGAGGCAGCTTCAAAATATTTAGAGTTGGTTAACAGATTACAAAAGGGAGAGAGGGCTAAAATTATCATAGGAACAGGACATGGCTTAGCAACATGTCAAGGTGCGGCATTTGAGTATATCTGTAATATCCACAACGACCTTGTGGACAGAGGATTAAGGGACAGAGTTGAGTTAATGTGGTTATCAAACGAACCTGCTCTAGGAGATTTTGGAATTGATGGATTGGAAACTAAGTATAAAGGAAAAATCTTTACCTCTGAAGATATGGTTAGATATGTATTTGAACAGTATGGCATTAAATGGGAGATAAGGTCTCACGTAAGAAAAGTTGAAGAAGGTAAGGTTTATACAGTTAATCTAGACGGTGAGGAAAAAGAGTTTGATTTTGATTTTGCAATGTTAATACCACCATTTAAAGCTCAACCTATCAAATGGATAGATAAGGATGGAAACGATATTACAGATAAAATGTGTAATCCAGCTGGATTTGTGAAAGTTGACGCAAATTATGGAAAACCTTACGATGAGTTAGACGGTCCAGACTGGCCTAGAAAGTATCAAAATCCAATTTATAAAAATGTATTTGCCGCAGGTATTGCATTTGCACCACCGGGACCATTATCAAGACCGGGAAAAGCTCCAGATGGTACTCCAATAGGACCAACTCCTCCAAGAACAGGTTATACAGCTGAGTTATCAGGTAAAGCAGCAGCTTTAAATATTGTTGATATGATAGAAGGTAGAGAACCATCCCATACAGCATCAATGGCTGAAACTCCCGGTTTATGTGTAGCTTCTATGAAAAATAAAATACTAGACGGTGAAGCTGCTACAATTGCTATATATCCGGTTGCAAGAAATAGGGCTGCTTACCCAGAGTATGGTAGAGATTTAGATAACTGTGCTGCAGAGGTTGGAATGGCAGGGGCATGGTTTAAGTTATTCTTACATTATGCATTCCTTTACAAACTACAGGCTAAACCAGGATGGAAATTAATACCTTAAAAATTTTTGGGAGGTTTTAGATATGGATAAAGAAAAAAGAGAATTAATGGATAAAATGTGGAGAGTTAGAAAGAATATATTTGTTCAGTTGTTTAGGGCAGTTGTTTTAGGATTACACTTCTGGAAATTAGTTAGAAAAGTTCATTAATTTTAGAGGAATTTCTAAAAAATATACTTTTAGGCAGTTTTTTTCTGCCCTTTTTGTTTCCTTTACAAAAATTTTTGTATCGGTAATTTTGTTCTTTATTTCTAGAGAAATTTATAAAAAAACTTTATTATTGCCAATTTGGAAATTAAATTCAGTTAATTTATTCCAATTATCTAAGATGAAGGATTTTGATTAAATTGATAATCAATCAAAGTAAAAAAACTATAAAGTAATACCTGCTTAAATCAATATTTTGACAATTTCCAAACCTATGTTTATTAGCTGTCAATTTAAACCAAACTTATAAAGTTTGTCTATTCCTTCTTTTAGAGCTTCTACAGTTTCGTAAACATCTTCAATCTTATTATTTACTCCAAATGAAAAACGGATAGAGCTTAAACTCTCCTTCTCTGAATATCCGTAGGCTAAAAGAACATGGGAAGGTGTTAAACTACCTGAACTACAGGCAGAACCTGAAGATACATAAATACCCTTTTTATTTAAAAACAAAACTAAATCTTGAGCTCTTATATTTGGAAAAATTATATTTACCGTATGTGGTGCAGTTTTAACATTTTCACTAACTATATGAATGTTAGGTATGGCTTTTTTTAATTCTTTTATAAATAACTTTTTTAAGTTTTTTAGATGGCTTATAAATATATTCCTTTTTTCTAACCATATCCTTACAGCTTCTACAATTGCAAGTATAAAAATTATATTCTCCGTTCCTGAACGTATAGAAAATTCTTGGCCGCCACCGAACAGTAAAGGAGTAAGTTTTTTACTTTTATCCCTTTTCATTATTCCTATACCTTTAGGAGCGTTAAACTTGTGTCCTGACAAGGTGAAGAAATCTATCTTTTTAAAATCTATATCTTCCTTCAAAAATCCTTGAACTGTATCTGAGAAAAATATAATTTCTTTTTCTTTACAAATTTCATATATAGCGTTTATATCTTGTATAACACCTGTTTCATTGTTTGTATGTATAACAGAAACAAATAAAGTTTTATTACTAATTTTTTTCTTTAAATCATCTAAATCTATCAAGCCGTTTTTATCTATCCTTAAGAATTTTACCTTGTAGCCCTTTTTAGCCAAAAATTTAATAGGATTTAAGACAGATTTATGTTCTATGGGAGAAACAATTATCTCACTTTTATTAGGATAAGCTTCAGCTAAACCTCTGATAATAGTGTTATTTCCCTCTGTAGCACCGGAGTTAAATATAATCTCTTCCACATCAGAATTAAGAACATTAGACAAAAACAGTCTCGCTTTTTCTATTTCCCTTCTAGATTTTTGTCCTAAAGAATGGATAGAGCTAGGATTTCCGAAAATCTCCCCCCATTCTTTAAGTTTATCTAATATCTCAGGAAAGATTGGAGTGGTGGCGTTGTTGTCTAAATAAATCATTTTTTTCCAATTGCTAAAAATACAGGATAATCCCTTAGTTTGCCTTCCCTTTCTTTTCTTATACTGTAAATTGTTAAAACTTTTACTTCTTTAAAACCATTTTCTTTAAACCATTCCTCCACTTCTTCCTTATCAAAACCAAAATGTTTAACATCTGTGTTATCAGAGTGGAAAGTTCCGTCTTCCTTTTCTAAATCAATAATTGCTACATAGCCGTTTTCCTTTAAATAGCCTTTTAGCTTTTTTAAAGCTTCTTTAGGATTGTCTAAATGGTGAAAAGTCATAGATGTTATTATTAAATCAAAATCTTTTTCTGAAAAATCATCAGATAATACATCTTTTTTAAAAATTTTTATGTTTTTAATTCTATGTTTTTCTAACTTTTCTTTAAAAACATTTAACATTCCTTCAGATAAATCAAAGGCATAAATCTGAGACACATATTTAGACAAAGGTATATCTACTAAACCTGTCCCAGCCCCTATATCCATTACCTTAAAATTTTTATTGATAGGAATAAGTTTAATTAACCTTTCAACAAACTGTTCAGACCTTTTGACTTTGTCCTCTGTATCATATTTATTTGCTACTTTGTCAAATCTTTTTCCTATATCCATTACTTATCTCTTAGTAATTTTTTAACTTCCCTTTAGAATTTTTACTAAAATTTAAATTAAAATCTATGAGTTTAATCTTACCATATGATTTAATAGAAATTAATTTATAATGAAAACATATTTTATTTACACAACTGAAATATAGGTTTTAACTGACGACTAAAGTAATTATTAAGCCAGAAAACAAGGAGGAAATAATTATCTCAACTTCCTTGTTTCCAGAAGAAAAGCCTTAAAAGAATTAATTGTAATATTAAAAACCAATAAATCTATAGATGAAATTAGAGAGGAGATTTATGAAGAAATTTATGATATTAGAGAAAGTATTAAAAAGAAAAAAGGAAAAACTTCCTTATCTTTTAGTAAACTTCTTATTTCTTACCTTCCCTTTAGAATTTTTGTTAAAGTTTAAATTAAAATCTATCAATTTAATCTTACCTTTTGTTATTTTAGATATTTTTATAACAGTCTGTTTTTCCGAATTGGTAGCAAAAGATATAGCTAATCCTTCTCTTCCTGCCCTTCCAGTTCTACCTATTCTATGGATATAGCTCTCTACATTGTTAGGGAGTTTATAATTATAAACAACCTCAACATCTTTTATGTCCAATCCCCTAGAAGCAACATCAGTGGCAACAAGTATATTTATATTATTCTCTTTAAAATCTTTTAATACCTGTTCTCTCTTCTTTTGTGAAAAATCACCATGTATAGCACCAACTTTAAAATCATTTTTCTTTAAAAGCTTATACAACTCATCAACGTTCTTTTTAGTTTCGGTAAATATAATAGCCTTTTTATCCGAATGTTTATTCAATAGCTCTTTTAATTTGGAAAATCTTGAAAACTCATCAACTTTAAACAGATACTGTTCAATCTTATCAACAACAACCTCTTCAGGTTTAACCTTTACAATTTTAAAGTTATCTTTTAAAAACTCTTTAGCCAAAGCCATTATACTGTTAGGAATTGTTGCAGAGAATAGTAAAACTTGTTTTTCTTCAGGTAATTTAGAATATATATATCTAATATCGTCTATAAATCCCATATCCAACATTCTATCAGCTTCATCTAAAACGAATATCTTAATTTTATCTAGCTTTAAAACACCTCTATCTATTAAGTCTTTAATTCTTCCCGGTGTTCCAACTATAACTTGATTTCTTTTATTCTTTAGGAAATTAATCTGTCTATCAATTGAAGTCCCACCGTAAACTGCTAAAGTAAAAATCCCTCTATTTCTACCTATCTTTTTTATCTCTTCAGATACCTGTAAAGCTAGCTCTCTAGTTGGTGTCAATATTAAAGCCTGTGGGTCTTTATCTTTAGGATTTATCTTTTCTACTATTGGAATACCAAATGCTAAAGTTTTTCCTGTTCCTGTTTGAGCCTGCCCTAATAAATTGTGATTTTCCATAATTAAAGGAATAGATTTTTCCTGAATTTCTGTTGGCTTCTCAAAACCTAAATTTTGTAAAGAACTTAACATTTTCTTTGATAGATTTAAATCTTTGAAACTGACTGACATAAATTATCTCCTTTTTAATCGGTTGGAGCTTGAACCAACACTGATAGACCTAGAGATTTATAATTTAAGACTTTAACTTTCAGTATTGGTAATAAAGCCCAACATTACTTTATTAATTTATCTTTAATGATTATAACATTAATTTTTAGTTTTGGAAGTCTTATATTTTTCTAAAGCCTGATTTAAAAATTTTTTAAAACTTTCCTCAGTTATAGCTCCAAAAATTATTACAAGTTTTTTTCCTTCAGGTGTAATAATGTAGGTTGTAGGTGTTCCTTTTACAGGAAATCTAACAAAGTTTACATCATTATTTGGATATATAGGAAATGTAGGGTCTGATAAATCTCCTTTTGGACTGTCTATTACTATCCCTATTATCTGAAATTTATCTCTATATTCAGGAGAAGATATAACTTTTTTCATTATGGGCATTTCTTTCATACAGGATATACAGGAATAAGCTAAAAAATTAACCACTATAAGTTTATCTTTAGGTAATGGAATAGGATTACCATTTTTATCCACTAAAATATATTTAGAAAGATTTTCTGTTTTATTTTCTTCTGTTTTATTATTACAACTTACAATAAAAATAAAAAAGAGAAGGAATATTAATACCTTTCTCATATCTAATCCTTCATAGTTGCCTTTTCATTTTCATTGTATATAGCTTCCCAACCTTCAGGAGTTTTAAAAACT
>CAZEUK010000044.1:0-8079 GCA_964514535.1 uncultured Aquificales bacterium | reverse complement strand
GGAAGCCCCATATATGAGATAGAATTATATTTTGACTACGTTTTGAGCTTTCTCTCCTCTGTCTTCCTGAACAATCTCAAACTCAACCTTCTGTCCTTCCTCTAGAGTTTTGAAGCCATCTTCCTTAATAGCCGTGAAGTGAACGAATACATCTCCTTGACCGTCGTCCCTAGTGATAAATCCGTATCCCTTCTTTGGATTAAACCATTTTACAGTACCTGTAAGTCTCATAATAAAAAAACCTCCTAACAAAAAAATAAAAATTATTGCTTAAAGACCAAAAGACTAAATGACAAATCTGTTGACCTTTAAGCAAACAAAAGCAATGACTAAATAATACCAGTTTTATATAGAAGTTGCAAACTTTTGTATCGGTTCAGTAGATTTGAATACCTGTTGATAAAAATTTTAACACTTTCCTGTTCTATCTATTGGTTTGACTTCTTTTAATACTTTGTAATCTAATTGATAGCAAAACTTTTACCCCCTTCTCTATTTCTAAATATTTAAACTATTTTTTTCCATTTATTGCATTTACTTCCTTTTTTTATTATTCTCTGTAGGTATTCACTTTCTTTCCAAAGTTATACAGGAAGTATTTAAAGAAACTGGTCTGGAGTAAAATTATGTCGGTTTAAATTGACGCTTTGATAATTTTTAAACATAGCTTAATTCAAATTATTAACTTGATAGAAAATGATATATAAAAATCATTGATAAAGTTATTAACTCAATAAAAATTGCCTTTTTATACTTATCAGCTTCTAAAATACTTTTTATGTTATCGTCAGGAATAAGGATAAGGTCAATTATCACTTTAAATATTAGGATAATAAATATTGAAAAGATAAAATAGAATAAGCTATAAACTAAAGTTGTTAATAAATCTTTTTCTGGTGTAAATGCGGAAGCTAAAAGGAAAGATATAACTGTATAATTTGAGAATAATAAAATACCTGCAGATATGTTGTTTTTGTAGATTAAATTAATTAAATCTAAATTGGTTAATTTTTGTAAAAGCCATCTATAAATAATAATTCCGAGTATTAAAAGGAGTTGTATAAAGGCAAATATAAGAATTATATACATAAAAATCTTTATCTGATTTTCATTAACGTTAAAAAAATTATTTATTACAGAGTTTAAAATAGTACCTATAGCTAAGAAGTGTGCCCCTTCAACTATTAAGATAGACAAATTTCCTTCACTAATCTCCTCAATATTTCTTACCTTGTGGAACAGTAATAAATCGTTTATATAGTGTCCTACTATCAACAAGAATAAAGAAAGTATAGAGTACTCCCATATATAAATTAAATCATTTATCAATCCATAACTTTCTCCTGAGTATAAAGAGGAAACAGCTATTGATAGGGAAAATATAACAAAACTTCCGATTAGTTTTTCATTGCTCCTTTTTAGATTGAGTAAAAATTTAAGTATGTAAAAAACTAAAAGGGAGAAAATTAAAAAATTTCCAAGATATATGGAGTTTAAAATTATCTCATATAAAATTTTATTTAATTCCATTTTAAATTTACCCCTACTCTTTTTCCGTTAAATCATCTTTTTGGGATGGAATTAATAATAAAGATATATCTGTCTTAATAGCAATCTCATACTGAACATTTGGATTGAATACTGAGAAACTTTCCTTATTATCGTAAGTCATAATTAATAGCACTTTCTTTAATTTATTTTCCTCTATATATTTAAGTGTCCTTTTTACAGGATTACCTTCTTTTATATTAAAATCCAACTTGGTCCTATATATATGTTCAAAGTCGCTAACTACTTCCTTTAATTGATTTAAATGTTCCCTATCTATCTCACCCATAAGTTTCTCCGGTTTTTTTATGTATAAAACTTCAAGTGGAATTTTGGATATTCTAGAAAGTTCTAAGCCTGTGTCTAAGGCCATTACCGGATTAGAAGAGTTTAAAGACACTAAAATTTTACTGTATGGAAAACTACCTCTAGATATTAAAAAAGGCTTTTTTGCATTTTTAAAAACTTTTTTAAATCTAAGATTGTAATAAATCCTAGAAATTTTAAATAATTTTGAAAATCTAAACCAAAAATCGTCAATATTGGTTAATCCCTCAGATATAACACCTATTCCTATATTTCCATCACCATTTATTAAATCTAAGAAATTTTTAACAGGCTTTTCGTTTATTGTGTAAAAGGAATTTTTTAGTATATTTTGAACTACCTCTTTTATCTTTGCTTTAAATCTTTTTTTCCACGGATATATTTGTAATCTATGTGCCTTTGAGTGTTTTCTTAAAAATTCTGCCTCCTCTAAAACATTTAGCTTAAACGGTGAAAAGGGAACAGCAATATCTCTACCATACTGTAATGGAAATTGTGGAACACCTTTTAAAAATATGTTTACTATACTTTCAACAACTGATGGATAACCTGATATAACTACCCTATCACCTACTTTTAATACAGTATCCTTTGTAGGCAGTATAAATTTATTATTTCTATAAATTGCAGATATTTTCCATCTATTAGATTTAAAATGTTTTAGCTCCCTATCAACTAAATGTGAATTGGCAAGGATTGTTGTTTCTACTAATTCTCCCTTTCCAATACCTATATTTTGGGGGATTTTAAAATTTTTCTCTACCAAAGAGATAACTGTTTTTGTTGTTATATCAACAGGATTTATCAACTCAGTATTAAACTTCTTAAAATCGTCTTCTCTTTCATTCTCCATAAGGAGAACTATAAACTGAACCTCTTTAGGAAGGTTAAAGCTTTCTCTACCTATTCTACATATCTCTAAAGCAACATCTACATCCTGAATTGCAGATATAACAGCGGATACATCATTTAAGTCTAATTTTCTCCAAGTCAGGATACTACTGGCATCACCATTTATAAGTTTTATATTCTTTTTGTCTTTAAACTCATCTTTAAGTTTTTCAATTTTATTTTTATCTATATCAATTCCTACTAAATACCATTTGTCCGATAAAGCCTTTAGTATCTTCTCTCCAAAAAGACCTAAACCAAACAATATAATTTTTCTATGGTTAGAATTAATCATACGTATATCTCCTAAAAATAAAAAATTCAACCTTATTTTACTAGCAACATACTTTAATTTTTTATGAAGGATTTAAGAGCTAATTTTTATAATATAGTTTTAAACTTAAAAAGTTAAGCTATAACTGGTTAAGAAAAGAACAAAACTGGAAATTGTTTTTAGACTATTTTAGCTGTATAGATAGACCGATTATTTTTTAAACTCCTCTAAAAGATTATACTTTTTCATTTTTCTCCAAAGTGTTGGAACGCTTATTCCTAAAAGCTCTGCCGCTCTCTTTCTATTTCCATTTGTTTTTCTTAAAGCTATTTTTATTCTTTCCTTTTCATTAAATAATTTTTCTTCAGAAAGTTTAGGTTCTGTTATCTCCTCTTTAGTGGAAGTTATTTCTTTGAAAGTGTAAAACTGGTCTGTTATATGCTGAATATCTATAAAATCGTTTTTAGATAGTATTACTGCACTTTCTAAAACAGAGAAAAGCTCTCTCAGATTTCCATACCATTCCTGCTCCATTAAGTATTTTAAAGCTCTTGGTTTTATCTGTTTATTTCTCTGTGATAAAAACTTATTTACAAGTATTGGAATATCTTCCCTTCTTTCCCTTAAAGATGGTAGTTCTAATTTTATCACTGCCAATTTATAGTAAAGTTCAAGTTTAAACTCTTTATCTTTAATTTTTTTTAATAAATCTTTAGAGGAAGTAGAGATAACTCTAATATTAACTTTTTTCAGTTTATTACTACCTAACTTTTCGTACTCCATATTTTCTAAAAATGATGATAGTCTTGACTGTACAGATTGAGATGCTTCATCAACATTTTCCAAAAGTAAAGTCCCATTATTTGCAAGCTCAACTTTACCTGCTTTAGAATGGTTAGCTCCTACAAAAGCTCCCTTTTCGTATCCAAACATTTCTATTTCAAACCTTTCTTCATTTAAAGATGGTAGATTGATAGAAACCAACGGAAAAGCTCCACTACCACTGTTTATATGGATAAACTTTGCTAAGCTTGTTTTACCAGTTCCTGTTTCACCTATTATTAGTATTGGTATGTTAGACTGTGCTACCAGTAAGGCTTTGTCTAAAACCTTTTTCATATTTTGATTGTTTGTAGAAAAGATAAAAAAGTCTTCCTTGTTTAGTTCACCACTTTCAAGTATAAACTGTATAAAGTATCCCTTTAATTCTCCGTATCTATCCAATATTTTTGATATTAAGAATGTTCCATTATAAAAGTTATTAGCACTGTCTTTAATCTTTCCAAATACTTTTGACAGATTTAGATTGTTTAAAACATTGTTATCTATTATGTAAGATGCAGATTTACCTATTAGGTCGTCCTTTGTATATCCTAGATAGTAAGCGAAATCTTCATTAATCCACTGTATAAAAAGATTTTTGTTTATTAGTAAGCTAAAGCTTTCTTCAAATACCTTCATCGTTATCCTCTAAAGAAATTAATTTTTGCTCAATTTTTGCCCTTAATTCTTCTGTTATGTTAGGGTTTTCGTAAACCTTTTTGTAATACTTGTAAGCTTTTTTTCTATCCCCCAATTTTTCATATATTTTTGCTAAACCTAAATCCCCCTCTATATATCCCATATTTGATAAAACTTCATAGTAATCTTTAGCTACCAGATAGTCCCCTTGCTTTTCATAAAGCTTAGCTAATAACTCAACTAAATCTTTATTCTCAGGATAGTAAAAGTAAGCCTCTTCTAAAATTGTTAAAGCCTTTGAGGTATCTCCCAGTTTGTCGTAAGCCTTACCAAGTAATAGTATTGCAGGCATAAAATCTTTTTTTATCTTTAAAACTTCCTGTGCATACTTTATAGAATTTTTAAAATTTCCAAGTTTAAAGTTTAAAACCGCCAATTTAAACAAAATATCTACATTATTCCTATCTAATACCCAAGCTTTTTTATACATTATTAAAGCCTCTTCTAAATCTCCTGAAAGCTCTTTAATTCTAGCTTTATCCAATATTTTTTTAACTAAAACTTTTTTCTCATCTAAAACATCATCACTGACAATTTTTGTCTCAACTGCCTTATTTTGTTCAGTTTTAGATAAAATTTTTCTTTGATTTACCAATTTTTCTTCAGCTTTCCCTTTATTTATGTTTTCTAATTTTTGCTTTTTTTCTAAATTGTCAATATTTTTCATAGAATTTTCATTTTTCTGTGAAATTTTTGTTATATAAACCTCTTTTCTTTCCTCTGAATTTTTACCGTTCAAAACAAATTTCGCAAAAATACCTATTACTGTTCCTAAAAATATAGTTGCTAAAACTATTAAGATGTAGTCTTTAGCCTCTTTATACTTCCTTTTTATTGAAACTAAAGGGTGAATTCCCAACTTCTCCCTTCCTATACTATTTTCCTCAAGTTCTTCTTTTTTTCTAACTAGGATTTTTCCAAGTAAACTCATATCTACCTCCTGATTTTTATAAAATTTTCATCTTTCCCAAATTAATTAATATAAGAAAAAACTTAAGGTAATTTATTAACTTTTCCAATATATTAATTTTATTCCTTTGCTTTAGTTTAGCTTTGAATTTAAAATTAATTCGTATAAAATTTAAAATTTTTAAATAAAGGAATGTATATACAATCTTTAGGTGGAGTTTTTAAATGGTACATCAAAGGGAACAATGGGGTTCTAGATTAGGATTAATTTTAGCTGTTGCAGGTAATGCTATAGGATTAGGAAATTTTTTAAGGTTTCCCGTTCAAGCGGCAGATAACGGCGGCGGGGCATTTATGATACCTTATATGATTTCTTTTATACTGTTGGGAATACCTTTAGTATGGGTTGAGTGGGCTTTAGGTAGATACGGCGGAGAAAGGGGACACGGAACGGCTGTAGGTGTTTTTGGACTAATATGGAAGAATAGAATAGGTAGATATATAGGAATATTAGGGGTTTTAATACCTTTAGTTGTAGTTGTTTACTACACTTACATTGAAGCTTGGACTTTAATATACTCCTTCTATCATCTTATAGATAATGTGCCACATCCATCAAATATTCATAATGTAGAAGAGTATTTAAAACCTTTTTCAGATATGCTCTTTAATATAATAGGTGCAAACAGTACAAATGAATTTTTTTATTCTGTACCTATAACAACATACATATTTTTCTTAATAACTCTATTTCTAAACTTTTACATACTGTATAAAGGCGTTTCTGCAGGTATTGAGAAGGTAGCAAAGGTTGCAATGCCTCTAATATTTATAATGGCCATCGTTCTTATGATTAGAGTTTTTACCTTAACTGCTCCTGATGGTAGTGGTAGAAATCTTTTAGACGGTTTAGGATTTTTGTGGAATCCTGATTTATCTGCTCTGTCTGAACCTAAGGTATGGATTGCGGCGGCAGGACAGATATTTTTTACATTAAGTATTGGTTTCGGTGCTATTTTAACCTATGCTTCCTATCTTAGACCTAAAAGTGATGTTGTTTTAAACGGTTTGGCTTCTGCCTCCGTTAATGAGTTTGCAGAGGTTATACTAGGTGGCTCAATAGCTATAACTGCATCTGTAATATTCTTTGGTGTAGCAGGAACACAGTTTATAGCCTCAAAAGGTGCTTTTGATTTAGGTTTTATGGCTCTTCCTGCAATATTCTCTAACACACCTTACGGAAACTTTTTCGGGTTTTTATGGTTTTTATTACTATTCTTCGCAGGTATAACATCATCAGTTGCTTTAGCCCAACCTGTAATTGCATTTTTAGAGGATGAACTGGAGTTTTCTAGAGAAAAGGCTGTTTTTTATACTGGAATGTTCCTGTTTGTATCTGCCCACCTTCCAATATTCCTTAAAGGTTTCCTAGATGAGTTAGACTTTTGGGTAGGAACATTCTCACTTGTTATATTTGCCCTTCTAGAAGCTATCACATTTGTATGGCTTTTAGGTAAGGATGAAGTTTTAAAGAAAGTGGAAGGTTTACCTTTAGGTGAAAAATTTAAAGTGTTTATACTGGAAACACCTAAATATGCTTGGGATGAGTTAAACAGATATGCAGAGATAAAAGTACCTAAAATCTTTTACTATATTTTAGCTTATGTATCTCCAACATTTTTAATATTTCTCCTCACTTGGTGGACAATGACAGAACTACCTTCTAAACTCATTCCACAGAATATAAACGGTTGGCTGGCTAGAGGTTTTATACTACTTGTTATAGTTATAGGAATTGTTTTAATCAATAAAGCTTATTCAAAAGATAAAGAAAGAGATTAAAAGTTTTTCTTTTTAAAATTTAATTTTTCTTTTTTCTTTTTATATTCCATTATTTCCATTTTAATTCTAGTCAAAAAATCATACTAGTATATTTTATATACCTAACTATAATTATTATTAAAAATAAAAGATAGGAGGAAAAATAAGATGGAGTTTTTAGGAAGCTTACATCCTCCAATTGTCCATTTTGCAATAGCTTTAGTGATAATAAGTGTAATATTTGATGTGTTAGGTGTTGCTCTGAAAAAGGACAGTCTTAAAAATGCTGGATATTGGACTTTATTGGTTGGTGCTCTAGCTGTGATTGGTGCGTTTATTACAGGTCATCAAGCTGAAGAACTTGTTGAGAAGTTTATAGAAGGAACTGAAGCTTATAAAAGATTAGAAATACACGAAACTGTTGGAACTGTAGTTTTGGTGGCTGTTCTAATACAGACTGCATTTAGACTGTTTGTAGCTAAAAAGGACGATATAAGGCTTACAGGTATTTATTTAATTATAGGTTTAATAGTAATTTCTATTGTAGCTTTACAGGGAAGAATAGGAGGAAAACTAGTTTATGAGTTTGGGGTTGGTGTTAAACCTGTAATGGAACATATGAAGCCAAATGTAAATGAAATAGAAGAAGGAATGAAGATTAAATATCTACTTTCCAAAGCCTCCGTATCCGCCTCCCCTATAGGTAGAACCTAGACCTCTTCCAAATCCTTCTTCTTTTTTTTCAACTTTATATTTCTCTATTTTCTGTTTATCCAAACCATACTTTT
>CAZEUK010000043.1:0-8079 GCA_964514535.1 uncultured Aquificales bacterium | reverse complement strand
TATCCTGCTATGGCAATTATAGTTGGATACTTTTTAGTTGAGTATAAACCTGACGGTAAAGTTAAATCTGTCATTTTTAACTCTACCTTTGTTATTCAAACATTACTATTTTTAGTCGTTTCCTTCCTTCTAATATACGGATTTAAGTTAGATATTTTTTACTACTGGATAGCAGTATTTCCTTTTCTGTTTTTGATAAGATACAGAGAGTTAAGACTTCTACCATTTATATCTGCAACTATTCTATTTTTTATATTTACAGTATCTATACTACCAAAGGTAGAAAAGTTTAGACCTTACGACCAGATAGGACAGGCTGTTAAGGATAATTTTATAGACAAAAATATACCGTTAATAGTTGAAGGTTATTTTTGGCATAATTTACCTTTTTATACTGAAAGGAAGGTTTTAAGGGATAAATCAATACAGTTTATAAAAGATTATTCTAAAAAACATCCTACACTTGCATTAATAAAATCTGAAGATATTAAATACTTCCCAAGAAGTTTAAAGTTATGGGAAGGAAGACTTTACAGAAAGGGAAGTGAATCAAGATTTGCAGTATTTTTAAAGTATGTTTACAAGGCTTTACATGGGGATTTCTCAGGATTTGAAGATAGAGTGCTTATATACATACCTAAAAATTAATTTTAATTCTCTATTTAACGTAAGTTTAGAAAGTATGGAGATATAGATTTAAGACAATATAATTTTATAACTTTTTGATTTTAACAAAGTATCAATTTAACTGAAATACTTTACTTTAGCCTATCAGAACAAACCAACTAAATTTAACTCTCAAATTGGTGTTAATTAACATAAGTTCAAGAGTTATAAAAGCCTTAATTTAAGCCAACGTAATTTGACAATTTTTGACCTTAATAACTATTAATTCATTATTTATTTAAATCAATTAAAACAGTTTTGACATAATAAATTATCTTTTATTGGCTACTCTAAAAATCCAATTTTGAATTGGTATATAAAAAAAGAAAAAGCAGTTTTAAAATCTTATATCGCATTGTCCTTCGTCGTACTCTATAAGCTCTTTAATTTTTGGTTCTTTTCCACATAAAGGACATTTTTCATCTTTTCTTAGTTTTACTTTTGTAAACTCTGTTGTTAAAGCATCAAATACTAGTAGTTTTCCAATTAAAGGCTCTCCTATCTCAAGTATTAATTTTAATGCTTCATTTGCCTGAAGTGTCCCCATAATACCGCCTACCACCCCCAATAAACCTGCTTCCTGACAACTTGGCACTAAACCCGGTGGTGGTGGCTCAGGGAATAAACATCTATAACACGGTGAATTTTCTTTATCTCTATAATCAAATACGGTTAACTGTCCCTCAAACCTCAGTATTGCTGCTGATACTAAAGGCTTGTTTAAGAAATAACAAGCATCATTTATTAAAAATCTAGTAGGGAAGTTATCTGAACCATCTAAAACTATATCGTAATCTTTTATTATATCTAAAACATTCTCTTTGTTAATCTTTGTGTTGTAAGCTACAACTTTTACATCTGGATTTAAGGCTTCTACAGTTTTTTTAGCAGATAAAACTTTAGGAGTACCTACTCTCTCAGTATTATGTAAGATTTGTCGCTGTAAATTTGAATAATCTACAACATCAAAATCTACAATACCTATTGTTCCAACTCCTGCAGCTGCTAAATAATATATTGACGGTGAACCTAGTCCACCTGCACCAATTACCAACACTTTTGATTTTAATAGTTTTTCCTGACCTTTTCCGCCAACCTCAGGGAGTATTATATGCCTACTGTATCTCTTAATTTGCTCCTCTGTAAACTGGAAAGACATTTATCAATCCTCTAAATATGTTTAATTATAATTTTAATATAATAGCTTTAAGCTCTAACAAATTCAATTTAAAATATCAGAAAGCTCATTTATTATCTTTAAATAAAAAGAAAAGGGGTAAAAATGAAAAAATTAGGATTTTGGGAGGCTTTTTCAATTGGCGTTGGCGGAATGATTGGTGGAGGAATATTTGCAGTTTTAGGGTTAACAATCCTGCTGGCTAGAGGTGGTGCTCCCATAGCTTTTATGTTTGCAGGTTTAATAGCACTTTTAACATCTTATTCTTATGCAAAACTTTCTGTAAGATACCCTAGTGAAGGTGGAACAGTTGAATTTTTAGTTAGAGCTTTTGGGAATTCTTTCTTAGCAAGTTATATAAATGTTTTACTTTTGGCAAGTTATATAATAATGCTATCCCTATACTCCTATGCATTTGGCAGTTATGCATCAGCTTTAATCTTTGGTCATGAAGTTGTGATATTAAAAAAATTCTTAATAGCCTTTGTAATTCTATTCTTTACATTTTTAAACTTTTTAGGTGCGTATATAACAGGAAAAGCCGAAGATTTAATGGTTTTTGCAAAGGTTGGAATATTAATATTTTTCTCTGTACTAGGCTTTTTAACTGCAGACTTTTCAAAGATAAGCCCTGAAAATTGGGAAAGTTTATTTAATATATTAACAGGCGGTTTAATAATATTTTTGGCTTATGAAGGTTTTGAGCTAATAGCAAACACAGGACAGGATATAGAAAATCCAGAGAGAAATTTACCTTTAGCTTACTATTCTGCAGTCATTACTGTAATACTAATTTACGTAATTGTATCAATTGTGGCAGTTTGTAATCTAACCTACGAACAGGTTGAAAAATACCAAGATTATGCTTTAGCTATAGCAGCTGAACCATTTTTAGGAAAGGCAGGCTTCATTCTTATAGGTATAGCCGCCGTTTTATCAACTGCATCGGCAATTAATGCAACCCTTTACGGAAGTGCAAGAGTGAGTTATATGGTGGCTAAGTTTGGTGCATTACCGAAGGAAGTTTCTAAAAAAGTTTGGAAAAACGGAACTGAAGGCTTGGTTATAAT
Organism: uncultured Aquificales bacterium; assembly: GCA_964514535.1. Taxonomy (GTDB): domain Bacteria; phylum Aquificota; class Aquificia; order Aquificales; family Hydrogenothermaceae; genus QNZC01. The sequence goes on along the minus strand of CAZEUK010000043.1, from coordinate 5,166 downwards.
AAGTATAATAACAATATTCTTTGCAACACTTTTCAATATTGAGAACATATCTATAGCAGGCAGTTTAGGATTTTTAATAGTTTTTTCTGCTGTGAATTATGCAAACTTTAAACTTTACAGAGAAACAAAATCTAACAGATGGATTTCCCTAATTGCTTTCATACTTTGCATAATCTCAATTATTGTTTTAATAGTCCATAATATAAAACTTAATCCTGACAATCTAATTTCTTCAAGTTTAGTCATTATAGGTGCAGGATTATTTGAACTTTTATATAAGACGAGAAATAGATTGGCTAAATATATAGATTGGAGACTTGAGTATATAGAAAAAACTTTAGAAAAGGAAGAGGAATTAATAAAACAGGCTGTTAGATATTTAGAAGATAGAATAAAAGGTGCTGAGATTTTTATACATGATAGAACTAAATCAGCTTTTCCACATATTAAGATATTGATTTTTACTAAAAAGGATATAAACAGAGAAGATGAGGAGAAAAGATTAAAGGAACATCTAAATTTGGAAGAATACTTTCCAATTAAATTAGAAATAAAGAAAGATAAAGGCAACAAATAAGATTTATAATAATTTTCCGTTTTAAATTAAAAATTAAAGGTTTTAGATTGAGGATATTAAAAAATAGAGAACTGTTAATCGTCTTACTTTTAATTATTGGTTATATATCAATGTTTATAAATCTTAACGTTTATGAGTTTAGAAATGAAGAAAGTTTAAGAACTATTGTTTCCTTTGAAATGAGATATTTTAACAACTGGTTTCAGCCTACAATACTAGGTGAAAATTATTATTTAAAGCCACCTTTATTTAATTGGTTAATAATAATCTCTTCCTATATCTTTAACTGGTCAGAATTCACAGCAAGATTTGTTTCTTTAACATCTTTAGGATTAACTTTAATTCTCATATACAGATTTACCATAAAAACTTTAAGAGATAAATACATCGCCCTATTATCTATGCTTATATATTTAACATTTTTAGATGTTCTTTTTTGGTATGGATACTTAGCAGAAATTGATATAACCCTTGCCTTCTTTATCTTCTTAACCGCCTATTTCCAAATATTCGGTTTTCTAGAAAGGAACAACAGATATATTTATATATCAGCTTTTCTGATAGGATTGACTTTTTTACTTAAAGGATTTCCTGCATATCTGTTTTACGCTTTAACATTTATAGCCCTAGTTATATATACAAAAAGATTTAAAGAGTTTTTTAATCTTAGCTGGTGGATAGGAACTGCTTTAGCTTTGGCTATACCTTTAACAGTTTTTTATTTATCTGGGAATTTGAATGTTTATATAAACTCTCTCTTAACTGAAAGTTTAGTAAGAACACAAGGAGAAACGGAAATATTAAAGTTTTTAAAACATTTAATTGTTTATCCAATGCTTAATTTTAAACAGTTATTACCTTCTTCAATATTTTTAATTATTGCTCTCTATCTCCTAAAGAAAAATAACAATTTAACAATAAATAACACAATTAAGCTGTTGTTAATAATAGTCTTTATTAATTATCTGCCTTATCTGGTTGCCGTTGAAAGTAGAGGACGATATATATTACCTTTATTTCCGTTTATTGCAATAATATTTGCCTACTATATAAGTAAAATAGAAAAAGAAAGATTTTTAAAAGCTTTTTATTACACATTAATAATTTTTATAGTTTTAAGATTGGCTTTAGGTATTGTAGGATTTCCTATACTTATGAAGTTTAAAGAGAGTAGAAAAAGAATAGCTTATGATATTTCCAAGACAATAGATTTAAAAAAGAGTATTGCTTTTGATTGTATCTCTGAAAAATCTGTTGCCGTTTATCTAGATTTTATAAGAAATAAACCTGTTTTAAGGTCAGAAATTTTAAAAGATTATGATTACTTAATAGACTGTAAAAAATGGAACAATTTAAAGCTTATAAAGAGCTATAAAATGAAAAAAATAACTATATATTTGTATAAGAAAATAGAAAAATAGAAGAAGTCTTATTTTAATGGTGAGTTTGTAAATATTTCCAATTTTAAATTTGTAAGTCTATTAAATTGCTCCGGTGAAATTGCTAAAGGATTTTCTAAAATAACCCATAATGCCAAAGACATTGGAATAGGTATTGATATTGGTTTTGTGTCTTTTTTAAATGGTTTTATTTTAGCTGGGAGAAGATTTATAACATTTATACCGTTAACTCTTTCTCTAATACCTATTTTTTCTCTTATTTTACTTAATATTATGTTGAAAGTAGGATTTACCTTTCCATCTGGAGATATTTTTACAGCTATAACTAAAACATCTTTAGCTTTATCTCTTCTACCTATAGAAGGATTTTTTGATACGTGAATAAAGTTTAACTCAGGGTCTCTGTCAGGTCGTATAATTAGAAATATCTCTTTCAGAATATATTCATTTCCATTATAGATAACAACATTTTTATCTCTATCCTCTTTAATCGGCTCAATCACAACAGCATGTCCGTTATTGTAAATCTCAAAAGAAGATGGCTTATAATTGATTTCTAACCCGAAACTAAGTTTTACTAAAACAAGTATTATTAAAACCATTAAATATTTTTTTATCTTCATCATGGCTTATCTCCTAAACTCAAGACTTTTAGCTTTCCCCCTTAAAAACTCAAAAACTTTTTCTAAATTCCAACCCTTTTCAGTTGAAATTATTAAAGCTGATTTATCTTCAACAGTTATAAAATCATTTTCAAGATATTCTTTTGTAGGAATTAATTTATCTATCTTATTTAATAAAATTAAACTTTCCTTATTATCTAAATTTAGTTTATTTATAATTTTGTCAACCTCTTTTAACTTATCTTCCCAATCCTCATCTGAAATATCCACCACATGTATTAAAAGGTCTGCATCTTCAATCTCTTTTAAAGTTGTTAGGAAAGCTTCCATAAGTTCTTTTGGCATATTCTTTATAAATCCCACCGTATCCGTAATTAAAACTTTTTTATTAATATCTGGAAAGGATATAAAAGATGTTTTCGTGTCTAGAGTTGCAAATAACTGATTAGATATAAATGTTTCCCTCTTAGTTAACCTTTTCAGTAGAGATGATTTTCCAACATTTGTATAACCAATTAAAGCAACCTTTAATATGTTCGGGTCTCTATTTCGTCTTTTCCTCTGTTCCCTTTTTATCTTTTCAATTTCTTTCAATTCCTTTTTTATTTTCGCTATTCTTCTTTTAATATCTCTAGCTTTTATTTCTCCGATTTTCTCACCTGCACCTTTTATCTTCCCCCTTCCACCAATTCTTGACAGTTCCTTTCCTTTCTCACCGTAAATCCTTGGAAGCTGATGTGTAAGATATGCAAGTTCAACCTGTAATTTAGCTTGTTTTGTTTTAGCCCTTTTTTCAAAAATCTTAAGTATTAGGTCTGTTCTATCTAATATCTCAACTTCAGTTATGTCTTCTAAATTTCTTATCTGGACTGGTGTTAACTCTGTATCAAAAATAATCGTATCTGCTTCTATACCTTCCGATAACTCTTTTAACTGCATAGCTTTACCTTTCCCTATATATGTTGATGGGTCAGGTGTGTCTTTCACTTGATACAGCTTACCTAAAGTTTTCCCACCTACAGCCTTTACTAAACCTTCCAACTCATACAAAGAGGTTTTTACATCCTTTTCTTTTTTATCTTTAGTTTTTACTGATACTAATATTGCCCTCATATTTGTATTTCTTAAAACCTCCTTTCAACTGCATGGACTATCTTTAGCTTTTTAACAGAGTATAATTTATTAATTAAAATCCATCCTGCAATAAATCCTCCGACATGGGCATACCATGCAACACCACCAAATACAGGTGGAACAGCTATTGCGAACATTATTTGAATAAAAAACCAATAACCTATAAAAAACCAAGCTGGAAGTACAAAAGGCATAAATATAAAAGGTGGTATAACCGTTAAAACTCTAGCTTCAGGGTATAGCTTAACATAACCTGCTAAAACACCACTGATAGCACCTGACGCCCCTATCATCGGTATATCTGTATTACCAAAAATTAAACTTACAGAAGATTGTAAAAAGGCAGCCCCAAAACCTGATATTAAATAAAAGAGTATAAACTTAACTTTACCTAAAGCATCCTCAACATTGTTTCCAAATATCCATAAAAAAAGCATATTACCGAATAGGTGGGAAAAACTACCATGTATAAACATTGAGGTTATAACTTTGTCAAGTCTAAGTTGAAATATATCTAAAGGTAGTAATCCATACTTATGTATAAACTGTATATATTCCTGTTGTGATAGGGTTAATTCATACGCAAAAACTAAAATATTTATAACTATAATCAATATTGTTAAAATAGGTGTGTTCTTGGTAGGTATATCATCTTTTATTGGTATCATATCTTATCTCCCAATGTCTATAGAAATATTTCCTCTCCTATTGATGTTAAATCTATAAACTCGTCAGATATTTCTATTAACTCTTTAGAAGCTGTCTGTTTAAAAGCTCCTATCTCAACTTTTACTCCTTTAGTATGTAAATACCTAACTAAATCTGTAAAATCTCCATCTCCACTTAAAAGGATTGCAACATCTATCTTTTCTGATAAAGCTATAGCGTCCATTGCTATTCCCATATCCCAATCTGCCTTAACAGAAGTCCATAAATTCCCATTATCATCAAATCTTTTGAATATTTTAGGTTCTTTTACTTTAACTTGATAACCTATACTTTTTAATGTGTTTATAAAACCTTTCTGTTCCACACCTTTAAGCTTAATAATGTAAGCAATAGCCCTAATAAGTATTCTGTCTTTCAATACCATTTTTAAAACTGCTTCAAAATCTACCTTCCTGTCAAAAGTATCCCTAGCTGAGTAATACAGATTTTGGACATCTAAAAATACAGCTACCCTTTGATTTTTAAATAACTTATTGTTTTCCCTTCTCAAATCTTTAAACCTTTTTAGTTTTTTAATCAAATTCTAATTATAGCTTATATATATCTTTATAACATTAGGAAGATTAGAGGATAAAGAATATTTAAAATCACATCTTATTATTTAAATATTACTATTAATTTATTTACTTAATTAACAATACTAATAATAATAATAATAATAGGGTGTGAATTATGTGGATAACTGAGGAAAAACTTGATATAT